>JANQFN010000604.1 GCA_028277825.1 Desulfarculaceae bacterium | reverse complement strand
GACATCGCGGCCGTGCTGGACATCGCCCGGCGCTATGAGGCCGGCCTGATCGTCATGGGCCTGCCCGCCAGGCTGGACGGCTCCCCTGGCGAGATGGCGGCTAAGGCCCTGAGCTTCGGCAAGCGTCTGGCCCGGGTCAGCGGCCTGCCGGTGGATTATATGGACGAGGCCCTGAGCAGCGCCGAGGCCGAGGAGGTGCTCATCGCCGCCGACGTGAGCCGGGCCAAGCGCAAAGAAGTGGTGGACAAGCTGGCCGCCGCGGTGATCCTGCGGCGATGGCTGGACCAACAAGGCGGTGCCCCATGATGCGCCGCCTGCTGGCTTTGGCCATGGTGCTGGCCCTGTTGGCCGGCCTGATGGTGGGCGGCTTCTTCGCCTTCAAGAACTGGCTGCTCACCCGACGGGCCGCGCCGGGCGGACCGGCAAAGGTGGTGGAGATACCCCACGGCGCCGGGCTGAGCCGGGCTGCGGAGCTTCTGGGCAAGGCCGGGGTGGTGGACCGGCCCCGGCTCTTGGTGCTGGCCGGGCTGTTGACCAAGAAGCAGGGCCCCATCCAGGCCGGGGAGTACGAGCTGTCCCCGGCCATGAGCGCCGCCGAGATCCTGCGTTTCTTGCGCCAGGGCCGGGTGCGGCTGCACGCGGTGCTCCTGCCCGAGGGCTACACCATGGCCCAGATGATCCTGCGCCTGGCCAGCTTCGGCATCGTCGAACTGGAGGTGGCCAAGGAGTTGGGCACCGACCCCGCTTTCGCCGCCTGGCTGGGCATCCACGAGCCCAGCCTGGAGGGATATCTCTTTCCGAACACCTACCGCTTCCCCAGGGGCATGGGCGCCCGGCCGGTGCTCAGCGCCCTGGTGCGCCGCTTCGACGCCGCCTGGCAGCCCCTGGCGCCGGCGGCCAAGGCCTTGAAGATGACCCGCCGCCAGGCGGTGATTCTGGCCAGCATCATCGAAAAGGAGGCGGCAGTGGATTCCGAGCGGCCCCTGATCAGCGCGGTGTATCACAACCGCCTTAAAAAGGGCATGCGCCTGCAGGCCGACCCCACGGTGATATACGGCCTGGGCGATGACTTCGACGGGAACCTGACCCGGGCCGATCTCAGGCGGGACACCCCCTACAACACCTATGTGCACAAGGGCCTGCCGCCCGGCCCCATCTGTTCGCCGGGCAAGGCCAGCCTGCGGGCGGCGGTGCACCCGGCCCAGGTGCCCTACCTCTACTTCGTGGCCACCGGCAAAAATGGGGCCCACGTCTTCTCGACCACCTACGCCCAGCACAAAAAAGCGGTGGACAAGTACCAGCGTAAGCGGGGCAAGAACCGGGCCCAGTAGACCGGGCCGGCGTTTTGGCCTTGCTCCCCTCTCCCTGGGCCATGTTAGATTGACATACTGCCCATAAGACTAGGGAGAGGAGGGGTTATGGCCGGTTCGCTCGGAACCAGGGGGTTGGCCGCGCTTTGCCTTGCCGTGGCGATGCTTTTTCTTTTGCCCGCAGCAAGCGCCCAAGCCATTGATTGCAGCAGCGGCTGCGATCAGTTCCTGGCCCAGGAGGGGCTGACCGGTGCCCAGGCCAAGGAGCAATGTCTGAAGAACTGCCAAAAGCTCAAAGACCTGGGCGCGGAGGGTTTCAGCATCAAGTGCGCCTATGAGCTGCCCCGAACCTGCGGCGCCCAGTTGGCCTGGGACTTGATACGACATTGCATTAAGCCCTGCGGCGAGTTCAAGATAAGTTCCTGCGAGGACTGCCTGATCAAGTACGGCTTCTGCGGGGG
>JANQFN010000595.1 GCA_028277825.1 Desulfarculaceae bacterium | reverse complement strand
GCCCGGGGCCCGGGGCCAGTGCGGGCGAAGGTCATGTAGTAGCGGGCATGAGGACCCAGGGTGATGTAGACCTTGGAGCCGTTGAGCAGGTAGCCGCCCTCGGTGGGCTCGGCCTTGGCCTGGATGCTGGCGGCATCCGAGCCGTAGTCCGGCTCGGTGAGGCAAAAGGCCAGAGGCGCATCACCGGCGGCCAACTCGGCGAAAAGGGTCTGTTTTTGTTCTTCGGTGCCGGTGATGGCGATGGTCCTGAGCACCGCGTTGGAGGGGAACACCAACAGCGCGGCACTGGGGCTGTACACCGAGATGTTTTCCACCATCAGGGCCAGGCTGGTGGCGTCGGCCCCCTGGCCGCCGTATTCCACGGGCATGGAGATGGCGAACAGCTTCTCTTTGGCAAAGGCCTCATAGGCCGCCTGGGGAAAGGCGGCGGAGGCCTCGATCTTTTGGGCGATGGGGGCTATCTCGGCGGCCACCAGATCCTGGATGCGCCGCCGCACCTCGCTCTGCTCCGGGCTCAGAAAAAGCATTTCCCCTCCTGGCAAAGGCCGGTGAAGACCCAAAGGTCTAACCTTGGAACAAATCCTTATAGCCCATTTACCCCTGATTGACAAGAATTAGCCGTTACAATGTAGCTATAATATAGTGAATTTGTAAATAGAGCTGTGAAAAAAGTGAGTGGGTATCGCCAAGCGATAAGTTGTGTGTTGCCTGGCAAAAAAATGTGTGCTCTTTGGCCCGGCTGGATTTAAACTTTTACTATGCCAGGGCTTTTTTTCACTCTCTGTGCGGCGCTCCTGGCGGTGGTTCTGACTGCCGCCCCACCGCCGGCCCGGGCGGCGGAGCGGCCTCCGGACATTGAAGACGAGGGCGAGTTGACCGAGGGGGTCCGTTCGGGCCGGTTGAAGCGGGACGAACTGGTCCGGCGGGGCAAGGAGCTTTCCTATTTTCAAAAGCTCAAGCTGTATTATTACGCCCAGAAGCTGGGGCCCTATTTCGAGGGGGTGGAGGAAACCATCCGCGATCTGGCCCGCACCCCACCCCAGGAGGCGGAGCGGATCGAGACCGGGCGGCGGCTGATCTATGAGGCCATGCGACGCGCCCGGCAAAGGCTGGCCGCGGCCCAGCGGCCCCAGTTTGAGCTGGAATGGCGCCGGGGCCTCACCGGCTTGATCTATCTGGACTTCGACTGGCGCGAGCGCATCGCCGAGCAGAAAAAAGACGAGATCAAAAACCCCTATGACCTCGCGGCGCTCATGGATTGCCTGGACGCGCATCTCAGGGGGCTGGAGCAAGGCGGCATCGCCGGATGCCCGGCCGTGGCCCGGCCCAAGCACAACGAGGGCAAAGACGCATCATGAAGCAAACCGACACCATTGAATTAGCCCGCCTGGAACGGGAGATCGAAGAAATGGCCGCCGAGCAGGCCGACTGCCAGGCACGGGCCAAGGCACTACTGCAAAGAGAGGCGGCCGGCGCCAGCGGCCTGGCCAGGCAGATACACGAGTTGAAACAAGAAAAGATGATGCTGGCCACCCAAATGCAACGCCTCAAGGTACGCCTCAACAGGCTCTTGTTGGGCGGCTTTTAGCGGGCAAAGGAGAAACGCTCATGGAAAAGAAAGTTCTCATCTCAGTGGACGGCTCCCAGGCGGCGGACCGCGCGGTGGACTACGTGGGCCTCATGCAGGGCGACATGATCAAAGACCTCAAAGTGACCCTTTTCCATGTGATGAACCCGGTGCCCGCCTTTTTGCGCCGCGACAGCCAGCGCGATCCGGCGGCCTTCAAGCGGGTGCGTGAGCTGGAGACCAAAAACCGCCAGGCAGCCAAGCAGGTGATGGACCGGGCCCTGGAGCGCCTCATTAAGCTGGGCCTGAGCGAGGCGGACATCCAGCTCAAGCCCACCCCCCGGGCCGCGGACCCGGCGCGGGATATCCTGTTTGAGGCCGAGCACGGCATGTACGACGCGGTGGTCCTGGGCCGCCGGGGCCTGTCCAAGGCCCAGGAGCTGTTCGTGGGCAGCGTCACCAACAAGGTGGTGCAGCACGCCGAGCGCCTGCCCATCTGGGTGGTGGGCGGCCAGGTGACCAGCCAAAAGGTGCTGGCCGCCGTCGACGGCTCCGAGGGCGCGCTTAGGGCGGTGGACCATCTCTCCTTCATGCTGGGCGACAGCCCCGAGAGCCACATCACTCTGTTCCACGTGGGGGCCTCTTTGGGCAACTACTGCACCCTGGACTTCATCGACAATGAATTGGCCAAGGGCATCGAGGAAGACCTGATGCACGCCGAGACCCAGTGCATGGACGACTTCTACGCCCGGGCCCACAAGATCCTGATCGACGCCGGGTTTGCGCCGGAGCAGATCGAGACCAAGACCCGGGAGGGCAGCCTGGGGGTATCCGGCGCGGTGCTAGATGAGATGCGCAAGGGCGACTACGGGACCGTGGTGCTGGGCCGGCGCGGCGAAAACCGCTCATTTTTCCTGGGGCACGTCAGCGACAAGGTGGTGGCCAGGGGCAGTGAGGCCGCGATCTGGGTGGTGGGCTAGATAAGGCCCGCCGCCGTGTACGGACGCCAAGGCTCAGCATTGAAAGAGGTTGGGAAAGGTAAAAAAACATTCTCTCGGCAGCCGGGTGCCGGATTAATAGTGAGACTATGGGTCCAATCTGGTCGCTGGTGCCCGGGAGGACTGTTCAGGGGCGGCAGCGGTTGATTGATGGCACCATTGCGGCTCCGGCCTTACCACACCCGGTTCCATCAATATCCCGGACCGGCTTCCAACTCCCGCATGATTGCCCCCGGTAATTATTCTTTTCCCTAAAAACTTCTTCTCTTGAAAAGCCTCGGTCAATGAACAACCCCGCCGCAAGCAGCGGGGTATCAAGAGGACAAATTGAGCTTCACAACGCGGCAAGCCGTGGGGAATGAACCTCCATATGGGGGTTCAGCAATAGTGGTCATCACGAGGAGCATCCTGGCAAAGGATGCAGACCTGGTGATCTTCCTTTTAGCCCAAGCGGGGGCTTGATGTAAATCGAAACCAACAAGCCCACGGTGTGGCAAACGGGCATCCTCCCCGATCCTTTTTGCTTTCCCTCAAAACCT
>JANQFN010000494.1 GCA_028277825.1 Desulfarculaceae bacterium | reverse complement strand
CTTCGTGGGCTATCTCTTGGGCACCATGGGCACTTTGGCCAAGCAGTTCGGTTTCAAGAAGATCTTCATCATGCACCAGGACGTGGCCTGGGCGCGCATCACCGCCAAGATCGTGGGCGGCGTCCTGGCCAAAAAGATGAAGCTGGAAGTGGTGGGCACCGAGAGCTTCCCCACCGGCTCCTCCAAGTTCGGGCCCGGCCTGATGAAGGCCAAAATGAAGGGCGCCCAGATCATCCTGCCCATCTTCGATATGCCCCAGAGCGGCATTTTGGTCAAGCAGTGGCGCGCCATGCGGGTGCCCGCCCTGATGGCCGGCTTCATCTCGCCCCTGGCCGGCCCGGCTGCCTGGAAGACCTTTGACGGCAAGATCGGCGGCGCCATCAACTGCATCTTCGAGATCGGCAACATCCCGGCGGCCAAGTATCCCCCCTCCAAGACTTTCTATGACGCCTATCTGAAAAAGTACGGCAAGCCCCTGGAGGCGGGCCACGGACCGGCGCCCAGCTACGCCTCGGTGTATCTGCTCAAGGCGGCCATCGAAAAGGCCGGCAGTCTGAATTCCGATGCCATCGTGGACGCCCTGGCAGCCAGCGACGCCATGGCGGTGATGGGCCGGGTCAAGTTCACCAAGGGCCACCAGGTGGTCTATGGCAAGGACCCCCAAAAGGAGTCCACCGGCGCCGTGTTCCAGTGGCGTGAGGACGGCAAGCGGGTCATCGTTTTCCCGCCCGCCCTGGCCGAGGGTAAGATCCAACTGCCCTCCTGGATGAAGAGCGCCAAATAGCCTGAAGGCTTAAACGCGGGGGAGGCCCTGAGAGGGGCCTCCTCCCATTTGACCACCGTCCGCTGTCATCGCGGGCCGGCCCGGGCCGGTCCGCCGGAGAGAAACAGGCAACATGCTGGAAGGCACCCTCATCTACGGCTTCATCAACAGCGTCATCCTGATGCTGGTGGCCCTGGGCTTTTCGGTCACCTTCGGCATCAGCGGGGTGGCCAACTTCGCCTACGGTGCCCTGTACATCATGGCCGGCTACCTCACCTGGCTGGGGCTCCACGCCCTGGGCCTGCCCTTTTGGGTCTCGGCCCCGCTGTCGGTCTTGATCACCGCCGGGGTGGCCGCCCTGATCTATTGGTTCATCCTGCTCCGGGTGCGCGGCCTGGTGGTTAGCGAGGTAATCGCCACCTTTGGCGTGGGCCTGGCCATCTTGGAGGGCTTCCGCTATTTGGGCTTCATCGGTTTCGAGTACACCCTGCCGCCCTTGATCGACGCCTCGGTGATGATCGGGAGCACCTACGTGGACGCCCAGCGCCTGTGCATCGTGGCCGCCGGGCTGATCCTGGCCGGCTTTTTGTGGTTCTTCACCCACCACACCAAGACCGGCCTGGCCTTTCGGGGCATCGCCCAGGACGAGCGCACTGCCTTGACCCTGGGCATCAACACCGACAAGATCGCCGCCTTCTCGGTGGCCTTCGGCGCGGCTTATGCCGCCCTGGCCGCCCTGGTGATCCTGCCCCTGGGCACCATCGCGGTCAACGAGGGCTACGACGTTCTGGTCAACGCCCTGGCGGTGTGCATCGTGGGCGGGCTGGGCAGCACCGTGGGCATCATGGTGGCCAGCCTGTTGATCGGCTTCGCCCAGATACTGACCGCCACTTACTTGGAGACCCACTGGATGATGATCGTCTCTCTGGTGGCGATCCTCTTGATCCTGGCCATTAAGCCCTCGGGCCTGTTCGGGGTGCAAAAACAGCTTGAGGAGCGCATCTGATGGCCCGGCGCAGAGAAAGAATCGACCGCGGCATCAAGGTGCGCAGCGACGACGTCTTCGCCCTCAGCTCCTGGCGGGAGATGGCTTACTTGGCCGCGCCCCGGGTGCTGCCGGTGGTGGCCCTGTTCGTCCTGGGCCTGGTGGCCAGCCTCTACTGGGAGCGGGTGCTGGTGGCCACCTGCATGTTCGCCCTGCTGGCCATCTCCTGGGACGTGTTGGCCGCCACCGGCATGGTGTCTTTGGGCCAGGCCCTGTTCTTCGGGGTGGGGGCCTACATCGCCGGCACCCTGAACCACTATCTGGGCCTGCAGCCCTGGCTGACCATCCCCATCGCCACCCTGGGCGGCGGGCTTATCTGCACCCTGGCCCTGTTGCCGGTCTTAAGGCTCCGGGGCATCTACTTCGCCATGGTCACCCTGATCCTGCCCCTGATGATCGAGCGGGTGATCGAGGCCACCAAGATCTTCGGGGGCACCGAGGGGCTCTCCGGCCTGACCCCCCTGGGTGGGGCCCACATGGAATTCTTCGTGGCCATGACCGCGGTATGGGTGGCGCTATACGGCTTTAGGCGCATGATGTCCACCGACTACGGTCTTTTGTTGAAGGGCATCAATGACAACGATCGGGCGGTGATGAGCGCGGGCATCAACATCTACCGCTACAAGGCCCAGGCCCTGTTCATGGCCTCGGCGGTGGGCGGTTTTGCCGGCGCTTTCATGACCCACGCTTACCAGTTCGTGGGCATGCCGGTGTTCGCCCTGGATTATTCCATCATGCCCATCGCCTCGGTGGCCGTGGGCGGCATCGGTACCCTGGCCGGGCCCATGCTGGGCTCCTTCATCCTGGTGCCCTTGTCCGAGGTGCTGCGCGGTTTGGGGGGCTTGCGCACCGTGATCTACGCGGTGATCCTGGTGGTGTGCACCGTGGGCCTGCCCGAGGGCATCTTCCACTACCTGGCCCGTAAATACACCCAGTTCGAGCGCTGGGCT
>JANQFN010000476.1 GCA_028277825.1 Desulfarculaceae bacterium | reverse complement strand
AAAAGGGGCCGGCCCCAGGGCTCCTAAAAAATTATGAGATAGAGGGTTTCATATAAATCCCGGGAGGTAGCGGCCGTGGAAGAATTCAGACACATCGGAAAACGCATCCCCAAGGTGGATGCACGAAACAAAGTGACCGGGCTGGGCGAATTCACCGACGACATCATGTTTCACAACATGCTACATGGCGCGGTGAAACACAGCCCCCACGCCCACGCCCGGATCAAGAAGATCGACACCAGCAAGGCCAAGAAGGTGCCCGGCGTGGCGGCGGTGATCAGCGCCGAGGACCTGCCCGACTTGAAGTTCGGGCTCACCGGCTCCTACGACTACGTGGTGCTGGCCCGGGGCCGGGCCCTGTTCGTGGGCGACGCCGTGGCCCTGGTGGCGGCCGAGGACCAGGCCGCGGCCCAGGAGGCGGTGGACCTGATCAAAGTGGAATACGAGGAGCTGCCCGCGGTGTTCGACATGGAAGAGGCCTGGCAGCCCGACTGCCCGGTGGAGATCCATCCTGATTTCTACGAAAGCCGGGTGGTGATGCCCGGCGGCTGCTCCCTGGAGCTGTTGAAGCAGCAGGGCCGCAAGAACCTCTCCGGCTATTTCCGGGTGCGCACCGGTGACGTGGATAAGGCATTTCAACAGGCCGACGTGGTGGTGGAAAACCGCTACACCACCCAGTGGATGACGCCCACGCCCCTGGAGCCGGACTGCGCCATCGCCCAAGTGGACGCCAACGGCGAGGTGACGGTCTGGGGCTCCAACCAGTGTCCCTACATGGTGCGCACCGAATTGAGCGACGCCCTGGGCCTGCCCCTGTCCAAGATCCGGGTAATCGTGCCTTATGTGGGCGGCGGCTTCGGCAACAAGCTGGAGCTCAAGGCCGAGGCCATGGCCACCGCCCTGGCCCTGTTCACCAACGGACGCCCGGTGAAGGTGCGCTGGAGCCGGGAGGAGACCTTCAACTACACCAGCCATCCCTCCATTATCTACGCCAAGGATGGCTTTAAAAAGGACGGCACCCTGGTGGCGCGGGAGTTCCGCTGGCTGCTGGACACTGGTTCCTACGGCGGCTGGTCGGCCCTGAAGGTAAAAAACTCGGCTTTCGGCGCCTTAGGGATATACAAGGTGCCCAACTTCAAGCTGGACTGCTACGGCGTGTTCACCAACAAGCCCATCACCGTGTCCCAGCGCGGCTTCGGTTCACGCCAGCCGGTGTGGGCCATCGAGAACCAGATGGACGAGGCCGCCCGGGAGCTGGGCATTGACCCGGTGGAATTGAGGCTGAAAAACGTCATGGTCGACGGCGACGTCAACGCCTCGGGCGAGACCATGGAGAGCGTGGGCGCCAAGGATTGCCTGGTCAAAGTAAATGAGGCTATGCAGAAGTGGCCCAAACTCAGGCGCACCAGCGGACATATCAAGCGGGGCCGAGGCATCGCCCTGGGTACCAAATACAGCCTGGTGCCCATCGCGGCGGCGGTGATCGTCAAGGTCTGCGAGGACGCGGCCATCGAGGTGCGCTGCAGCGCGGTGGACATGGGCCAGGGCATCACCACCGTCCTAGCCCAGACCGCGGCCGAGGAGTTCAACATCCCCATCGACCGGGTCAAGGTGATCCGGGTGGACACCGCGGTGACTCCCTTTGGCTTCGGGGCCAGCTCCAACACCCAGACCCAGATCGCGGGGCACACCCTGCGCGTGGCCTGCGACGACGTCAAGGAGCAGATCTTCGCCAAGGCCGCTCCGCTGTTGGAGGCCAAGCCCGAAGACCTGGACACCGCCGACTCGGTGGTGTTTGTCAAAGACGATCCGGACAACGCCATCCCCATCGTGGAGCTTTACACCTACATGCCGCTGTCCGGCCTGTTCCTGGACGAGGGCGGCGAGTTCATCGGCAAGGCCACGGTGTACCACACCGGCACGGTGTATGACACCGATCCCATGACCGGGCACACCGCCAAGATGTCCAACTACTGGGGCTATGCCTGCCTGGGGGTGGAGGTGGAGGTGGACACCGACACCGGTCAGGTCAAGGTGTCGCGCATGGCCTCCTCCCTGGACTGCGGCAAGGCCATCTACCCGCCCGGCGTGGAGGGACAGATCGAGGGCGGCTTTTCCATGGGCATGGGCCAGGCCCTGTTCGAGGAGATGCTTTTTGATGAAAAGGGCCGCTGCTTAAACCCCAACTTCACCGACTACAAGCTGCCCACCAGCACCGACCACCCCGCCCTGAACAAGAGCGAGTCCATCATCGTGGAGTGTCCCCACAAGCCCGAGCGCATGTGGGGCGGCAAGGGCGTGGGCGAGGCCACCATCACGCCCATGGTGGCGGGCATCGGCCTGGCGGTGAACGACGCCGTGGGGGTGCGCCTCAAGGACCCGCCCATCACCCCGGAGAGGATCCTGCGCGCCCTGGGCACCTTAGGCGGAAAGGAGTAGCCAGCCATGTGGACCAAATTCGACTACCAAAAAGCCGCCAGCCTGAATGAGGCCTTCAAGCTGCTGGCCAAGAATTCCGGCCAGGCCGCGGTGTTTGCCGGCGGCTCCGATATTCTGGTGAGTATGCGCGGCGAGGGGTCCAAGCCCAAGGTGTTGGTGGACATCAAGGCCATCCCCGGGCTGGACAAAATCAGCTACAAAAAGCGGGTGCTGTCCATCGGCGCCAACGTCACCCTGAGTACCCTGTTAAAGGCCCGGCCCGCAGTCAAGGCCTTTGAAATCTTCCAGGAGGCGGGCAAGGTATTCGGCTCGCCCCAGATCAGGAATCGGGCCACCGTGGGAGGCAACATCTGCCGGGCCTCCCCCTCCTCGGACCTGGCGCCCTGCCTGTTGGTGCTGGACGCCAAGGTCATCGCGGCCAGCAAAGGCAAGAAGCGCAAGATCGCCATGGCCAAGTTCTTCACCGGCCCGGGCGAGACCGCGCTCAACAAGAACGAACTAGCCGTGGCCGTGGAGGTGCCCGCCCCGCCGGGCAAGACCGGCACCTCATTCGTGAAGCTCAGGCGGACCAACTTTGACCTGGCCCTGGTCAACGTGGCCGCCGCCATAAGGCTCAAGAACCGTAAAGTCGACTTCGTGCGCATCGCCCTGGGCGGGGTGGCGCCCACGCCCATGCGGGCGCTCAAAGCCGAAAAGCTGCTCAAAGGCAAGCTCCCCTCCAAAAAGTTGCTCAGGGAAGCGGCTCTGTTGGCCGCCTCGGAGACTGAGCCCATCAGCGACGTGCGCGCCAGCGCCGAGTACCGGGAGCACGTCAGCCGGGTGTTGGTGGAGCGCGCCCTGGAAAATGCCTCGGGCAAGATCGGAGGTGCCTCGTGGAAATAACCACCACTGTAAATGGAAACAGCCTTACTTTGGATGTGCCTCCCAACTGGAGCCTGGCCGATGTCCTGCGCCAAAAACTCAGCCTCACCGGCACCAAGCTAGGCTGCGAGGCCGGCGAATGCGGGGCCTGCACCGTGCTGCTGGACGGGGAGCCGGTCAACTCCTGCCTGGTGCTGGGCGTGGAGGCCGACGGCAAGTCGGTGGAGACCATCGAAGGGCAGATACAAGACGGCGAATTGAGCGCCCTGCAAGAGGCCATGGTGGAAAAGAGCGCCGTGCAGTGCGGCTTCTGCACACCCGGCCTGATCATGTCCGCCACCGCCCTGTTGGCCGAAATCCCCAAGCCTACTGAGCAACAGGTGCGCGAGGGTCTGGAGGGCAACATCTGCCGCTGCACCGGTTATAATAAACCGGTGGAGGCGATTCTCTCGGTGGCTCGCAAGAAAAAGAAGTAACCCCTACGGGGCGCTGAATACCATAGGGAAGGCATTGGTCCCGG
>JANQFN010000058.1 GCA_028277825.1 Desulfarculaceae bacterium | reverse complement strand
GGTGCCCGGCAGGTTGGTCATCACCAGGATGCGGTCGGCCAAAAACAGGGCCTCTTCTATCTCCGAGGTGATGAAAAGCATGGTCAGGCCGGTTTCGCGGTAGAGCTTCAGGAGGTATTCCTGCATCAACTCGCGGGTCATGACGTCCAAACCGCGGAAAGGTTCGTCTAAAATCATCACCTGGGGGTCCATTACCAAGGCTCGACACAACTCGGCCCGGCGCTGCATGCCGCCGGAAAGCTGGGCGGGATACTTATCCTTGAATTCCTTCAGGCCCACGGTTTCCAAAAGGGCCATGGCCTTGGCCTCGGCCTCGCGCCTGCTCATGCCTCCCAGCATGGTGGGACCGAAGGTGGCGTTTTTCATGACGGTCATCCAGGGCCAGAGAGCGGTCTCCTGAAAGACCATGATGCGGTCGCGGCCCGAACCGGTCACCGGTTGTCCGTTGATCAGCACCTTTCCCTTGTCGGGCTGATCGTAGCCCGCCGCAATGTTGGCCAGGGTGGACTTCCCGCATCCGCTGGGCCCCACCAGCACGGTCAACTTGCCCCGCTCCACCTCAAAGGAACAATCGCTCAAGGCGGTGCAAGAGGGCATCCCCGGGATGCGGAACACCTTGCTCACCCCCTCGATGAGCATTTCACCCTTGGTTCCGTTTACATTGTCATGCGAACCGTTGTTGCTCATGGCGTTTTCTCCCGGGGCCAGCTAAAAGATTTTCTTCCAAGGCATGAGCCAATCACCGACGACCTTCACCGCCATGCTGCTGACATAGCCGGCCACGCCGATGCTGATCATGCCCACAATGATGCCCGGGGTGTGGCCCGCCAAATAGGCCTCCCAGGTCAAACGGCCCAAACCGGTGTTGCCGGCGATCATTTCCGCGGCGATAACCACGTTCCAGGTAATGCCGATGCCCACCATCATGCCGGTCACGATGCTGGGGATGGTGGCCGGCAGCACGATGCGCCAAAAGACCTGTTTGGGCGAGGCTCCGAAAGATACCGCTGCGTCCACCAACTGCCGCGGGATGGAGCTGACGCCGCCCAACACATTGACCACAATGGTGAAGAATGCGCCGATAAAGGTGATAAAGGCGATGGAAGTCTCATTAGTGGGCCAAAACAGAATCGACACCGGCACCCAGGCCAGGGGAGGTATGGGCCGCATCAACTCAAAGAGCGGATAGGAAAAATCCTTGAAGTTGCGGTTCCAGCCCATGCCCAGGCCCAAGGGGATGCCCACCAACTGGGCGGCCACAAAGCCGTACATGACGCGCAGGGTGCTGTCCAGGCAGCTCTGCCAGTACTTGGCGGTCACCAAAAACTCCCAAAAGGTTGCGGCCACGGTAATCGGGGTGGGAATCGCGTGCATAAAGGGAAACAAACCCATGGAGCCCGCTTGCCAAAGCGCGAGAAAGCCGAAGATGGCTATGGCGCCCCGAATGAATTGTTTGCTGACGACAAACTTACGCACCCTTACGCTAAAGGGAGCGCCGGTCATGGTAGCTGCATTGGCCATGCCTGGTAATCTCTCCTGTTCAGTCCGGATATTTCACGAAGGTTGCACGTCCGGGCCCGGGGACAAACTGTATATCGATAAACGCGATGCTTTTCTCATAACAACTCATTCAATGTTGTTTGAATCGCAAATGCCGCCCAAACCTTCATGAAATAGCCGGGCTAGGCCATTTCGCGTTCGCCGGCCTCAAAGGCCTTTACCGCTTCTTCGTGAACCGCACCCACCAGCTCTGACTTCATCTCTATAAACTCCACCGAAGCCAGCATTCCGTAATGTCTTGGCCGCGGGAGGTCCACTTCCAAGGTCTGCTTGATGTAGCCGGGCCGGGTGGTCATCACCAGCACCTTGTCGGCCAGAAAGATGGCCTCTTCCAAGTCATGGGTGATGAAAAAAATCGTCTTGCCCGTGGCGTTGTAAAGCTCCAGCAAATACTGGTGGCTGGCGCTTTTGGTGACGGTGTCCATGGCCCGGAAGGGTTCGTCCAAAAGGAGAACCTTGGGATTGTTGATCAAAGCCCGGATGATCTCCACCCTGCGCTGCATGCCCGAGGAAAGCTGGCCGGGATAGGAGGTCTCGATGTTGTTCAAACCCACGCGGGACAACATCTCCCTGCCCCGGTCGTTGGCTTCCTCGGGAGACATGACGCCCTGCACCACCGGGCCGTAGGTAACGTTTTCCAGCACCGTCTTCCAGGGAAACAGCGCTCCATGTTGAAACACCACCACCCGATCCGGCCCCGGCTTGGGGGCGGTGTCCAAGGTGGCCAGCGGTTCCCCGTCCAGCAGGATCTCACCGGCGGTGAGGTTGTCAAAACCGGCCATGATGTTGAGCAAGGTGGACTTCCCGCAACCGCTGGGTCCCACGATGGCCACAAACTCGCCGGCGGTGATCTCCAGGGAGCAGTCCTCCAGGGCAACCACGTGGACCCCTTCGGGGTCGTAAATCTTGCCCACCTCTTTTATGGACAGGGCGCCGTCCGGGGCCCGGCAGACTGCCGCCTCCTGCGCTTGATCCTTTTGCACCAGCTTCAGATTCACATCATTCATGGCAATTATCCCGCCTGACCGCTGCCGAATAGCTCACGTTCGCGCCAAGCCATCAGCTTGCGGCCCACGCTGCGCACCACCGCGCTGCTGGCCCAACCGATGACGCCCAAGGTGGCCATGCCGATGACGATCACCGGGTACTGGATGAGCGAATAGCTGTCCCAGATCAAAAAGCCCAAGCCGTACTGGGCGGCGATCATTTCTCCGGCCACCAGAGAGAACCAGGCCGCGCCCATGGAAATCTGCAGGCCGGTGAAGATGAAGGGCATGGCCCCGGGGAGCACCACGTCCAGCAGCAATCGCTTCTTGCTGGCCCCCAGACAGCGGGCCGCCCGGAAATAGCTTTCGTCGATGGATTCCACCCCCAACAAGGTGTTGAGGCAGGTTACAAAGAAGGCCACCAGAAAGGTGACGAATATGACAGCCGGCTCGTCCCCGGGCAAGATCAGGATGGCCAGGGGCACCCAGGCCAAGGGGGGAATGGGCCGGATCACCTCCACCAGAGGGAAGGAGTAATCGTAGAATTTGCGGCTCCAGCCCATTAAAAGGCCCAGGGGCACTCCCAGCAAGGTGGCCAGCACAAAGGCGGTGGTGGCCCGGTAGGTGCTGTAGACGATGTGCGTGTAGTAATCGGCGGTGTATATGGAGATGCCGTAGTCCGGGTCCGGGCTGAGCCACTCCATCAGGCATTCCCAGGGACCGGGCAGGCGGCTGAACCAGGGAAGGCTGAGCGTCTTCACAGTCAGTTGCCACATAACGACAAATACGACAAAGCCGGCCAGTTGCAGCAAAAAGCTTTTGCTGGTCAGGGTATTTCGTATCTGGTGTCCCCAGGAGACTTCATACAAAAGAGCCTTTTTTTTCTGCTGCCAGGCCCCCACCGCCAATATCGCGGCAAGCAGCAGGCCGAGTACAATGAATGGATTCATAGCGCTGTCATCCTACTACGGGGTGCGTACGCCTTGAGGTTATGGGACCTTGGCCCCTCCACTGCGGCCGGGGAGAGGCCAAGGTCCTTATGGGCTTAATTTGAGACCGCCGGTCGAAAATGACCTTATTTACCCTTATAGTCGCTTGCCGGTCTGCCCTCGATCAAGGCCACCGGCGCGGTGACGCCCATTTCCTTCATGGCGGCGGTAACCGGTCCGTCGTTGACCGCGTCCTTGGGGATGTTGGGCGACTTGAGGACCTTGATGCTGTGCAGGAAGGCGTAGCCCTTCTTCATCAGGTCGATGACCGCGGGCGAGAAAATCATTTCACCGCGGTAGACGATGTCGTCGCCGCCGGCAGCATCGGGATGGCGCTCATACAGGGCCTTCCAGAGAATCTTGGGGGTGTAGCCCTGGGTCTCCTTCATGACCATGTCAGCCACGCCCATGGGGTCCTTTTCCATGATTTTGAGGGCCTCGATTTCGGCCTTGATCCAACCCTTGGCCGCCTCGGGGTGCTTCTCGATGAAGTCCTGGCGCATCAAGGTGAAGTTGGCGTCGGTCTCGCCGTAGGGCGAACCGGTGGCAGCATACTTGGCGAAGCCTTGCTCCACCACCTTGCGGGCGTGAGGCTCCCACATGGCCGCGGCGTCGAGCTTGCCGGCCTCAAAGGAACTGGCGATGACCTCGATGGTCATGTACTGCAGCCGCTTGGGCTTAACCTTGTTCTTCTTGAGCACCGACTCAAAGAAGCGGTTGGCGCAGGTGCCGCGATGGACGGCCAAGAGTTTGCCGTTCATCCACTTGACCGCCTCGGCGGGGCTTTTGAAGTTGGGGGCGTCCTTGCGCACCACGATAAGGTTACAGTTCTGACCATTGGAGATCATGGGCACCGAAACCAGACGGATGTCGCCCTGCTTCTTTTTGGTGGTGGCCACCAAAGAAGGCATGTCGCCCATGGTGCCCACCTGCATTTTGTCGGCCAACAGGGCGTTGACCATGGGCGGGCCGGTTAGGTGGGCCTCGAAGTTCACGGTGCTGCCTTTGGGCAGATACTTCTTCCACAAGCCCTTTTGTTTGATGACCACGCCGCTCCATCCACCGGTCCAGTAGGGATGGTAGCCGTAAGTGATGTGCACGGGCTCGGCGGCTTTAACCGGAAGCGGGCCCAAACCGATTACGGCGGCTGACATCATCAACACGCCGGCGGTCAGGCCGGCCCATTTGGCTATGCGCAAAAATTTCTTTACCATCTCTTAACCCTCCTTAGACCTCGATTTTGTGACTGACTCTTGGAGTTTTTGGGTACCGCTTACGCGGCACCTGTTTCGATACACTCAGTTTTTTGCATTAGATGTGCCAAATGGGGGATCAGACCTGCTCTAAATCGAACTCCCGGAAGAGGTTTATTTTTTTATTGTTTTAAATTTCAAAAAGTTAACCCAAAAAGCCATTTCGCAGGTTTCAGACGAGCAAGAGGTGTGTCTGGTGCGATTTTGGTGCCTTATGGCACCAAAAATGAGGATCTGGTCCGTTATTGCACCAAAAATCACCTTGCCCTGTAATTGCGCAGAGGTGCCTCCAGGCAGGGTTTACCTGAAAGGGAATTTTTTCAAAGTGGCACATAAATATTTGATTTTATTAATATATAAAAATGGAGCTCTTGCATATATGCTGGATATTCACCCAAAAGCACTCCAGGTGGCATGCAACTTGAAAAGTTCTGTCTGGTGAGAACGAAACCATTAGCGGTTTGGGTGCTTTTTAAGTGACAGCCGGCAGCCATAGAGGAGGAAATCTGGTGTCCCATAACAACCACGTTCCGCTTGGGGTTGGTTTTTACCCTGACTGGTGGAGCGCCAACTACGGTCTGAGCTTCGGTCGGGATTATTATTATGATGCCGAGCTTCGGGTGGAAACCCAGGCCAAGATGGCGCGGGCTTTGTACGAGCGTTTCGGCGACGTGGGCCTGGGCCAGGAGAATCCGGAGCCCAAGCCGCTGATCACCTTCGGCATGGTGATGCTGCCGGCTATCTTCGGCTGCGAGATCGTGTTCGAAGACGCGGCCCTGCCCTGGGCCATGCCGGCCAATCTCTCCAAGGAAGAGTGCGACCAGCTTGAGCTGCCGGACCTGAAGAGCACTTCTCCCATGAAAGAGGTGCTGGAGCAGGTG
>JANQFN010000430.1 GCA_028277825.1 Desulfarculaceae bacterium | reverse complement strand
CCTGGCCTTGGCAAAGGACCAAAAGGACTCAATGCCGTTTATCTGGTTACGGCCCTTGGCAAACTGGTCTTGGCCATGTTGGACGCGATAATGCTTTTTATAGCCCAGGTCCACCAGGCCGCTGTAGCCTCTCCAACCGTCGGAGTGAATCACGTTGGGGTCCACCCTTCCCCTGATGATGGCTTGCAGAGTGGCCTTGGCGCAATTGGGCACGATCTCAGTGTAGACCCGGCCATCCCGCTGCAGGATGCCGAAGACTGGAGTTTTGCCGTACGCGCCGCGCCCTCTTTTTCCTTTTACCCACCTTGCTCTGAAGTAGGTCTCGCCCACTTCGATCTCCCCCTTGCAAGGCGACTCCTGCTCACACAGTTGAGCAATGCGCTGGCGTATCAGAAAAAGGTAACGGTTGATGGTGTTACGGTTTAATCGGGTCAGTGTGGCGATTTTGTTGGCCTCCAGGTCCAGGGCGAAGAGCCTCACTAGTTCCCTGAATTTGGCCTCCGAAATCCTTGCACGACGCACATACTTGTTTTTCATGCCCATACAGCTAGTTAAGGTACTTCAACATACTCCCAACTAGTCAAGGGCCTTCTTTAGTTAGCGGCTTCACAAAACCAAAACAAGGACCCAGCCGCTACCGGCTAAGCCCTTGTTTTTATTGATTGGCGGAAGTGCATGGGAATCGAACCCACCTACCGCCTTACTCAGACGGTACACCGGATTTGAAGTCCGGGAGCCCCACCAGTGAGCTTTCCACTTCCGTATGAGGAAAAAATCTAGCACCCAAGAGGATGGTAGTCAACTGGCGCCCCGGCCGCTTTCGCGACGGGCCAGGGCGATGGCCTCTTCCTGGCTGGTGATCTCTCCGTCCAGTTGCGCTTCGCGGATCAGGCCCAACAAGCGTCCCACCTCCACGCCGGGCTCGATGCCCAGGGCGGCCATCAACTGGCTGCCGTTGATCAGCGGCGGCGCGGCCAGGGCCTCGGCCAGTTCTTGGTCACGCAGAGCGGCCACCCGCTCATAGAGGGCCAAGAGGCGCTGTTCGGCGTCGGCCGGGCGCTGGGGGCCCCGGCCGGCTATGGTGTCGGCCATGGCCAACAGAAACATGGCGGGCAGGTCCTCCCCGGCCGCTACTAACAGGCGGCGCACCGCCCGCTTGGTCAACTGCCCGCGCTTTTCTGCCCCCAACAGATGGAAAGGCCGCATGTGCTCGGCCACCAAACGCCCCACGTAATCCGCGTCCGTCCCGGAGAGCCCCAAAGCCCTCACCCGGTCCCGGGCCAGTTTACCGCCCAGGCTCTCGTGGCGGTAAAAGGTGGACCAGCCCGGCTCCTTTTCCTGACGGGTGGAGGGTTTGCCCAGGTCATGCAACAGGGCGGCGCTGCAAAACAGGGCCCGGCGGTGGTCGTTTTCCAGATAGAGCTTGCCTTCGCTGCCCAAGACCCCCAGCCAGTCTCCGCCGGCCGCCATGTCCTGGGCCGCCTGCAGGCAGGCCAGGCTGTGATCCAGCACGTCCAGATGGTGATAGGGATTTTGCTCCAGGCCCCGGCCCTGGGCCAGCTCCGGGGCCAGGCGGGCCAGCACCCCGGCCCGCTCCATGGCCGCCACCGCCTCATAGGCCTTATCCCCGGCCATGAGCTTGAGCCACTCCTGGCCGATGCGCTCGGCGGCCACCCCGGCCAGGCCCGGCCCGGCGGCGGCCAGATGTTCGGCCAAGCCTTCGGCCAATTCCAGACCGTGACTGGACATGAAGCGGAATGCCCGCAGCACCCGCAGGGGGTCGGCCTCCAGCACCTCCGGCCCGGCCGGGCGCAGGATTTTCTGCTCCAGGTCTTGGCGGCCACCGGTGGGGTCGATGATCTTGGCTTCCGGATCGCCGCCGGCTAAAAGGTCTGCCAGGGGCAGGGCCAGGGCGTTTACCGTGAAGTCCCGCGCCATAAGGTCGCCGGTCAGGTCCGGGGCCCTGAGGCCGGCCAGGTCCAGGTAGTCTCCGCCGTCCAGCACCACCCGGCAGGTGGCGAACTCCCCGCCCAGGGGCACGAAGCGCCC
>JANQFN010000394.1 GCA_028277825.1 Desulfarculaceae bacterium | reverse complement strand
CAAGGTTGATAAAAACTAGTCGCCCGGAAAAGTTCGGACTCGCCTTTCGTGGGTGGAGCCGTGAAGCAGTGAGGCAGTTGATAGAACAGGAATTGGGGAGACCCCTTTCAGTCTGGACTGTAGGCAGGTACCTTTCACGTTGGGGTTTGTCTCCCGAGAAGTCTGAACGTCTCACTGCTCTGGAGCGGAGCGCCCACAAGATGCAAAAGTGGCTGGAAGAAGAATTCCCGGCTATACGCAAGCAGGCCAACAAAGAGGGTGCGGAAATTTTTTGGGGGGATGAAATGAACGATCGCGCTGATTATCCCGACGACGACTCCTTTGGGCGTCGCGGCGCCACCCCTTTGATCCCAAACATTGATCGCGACTCCAGCGGGCACATGATCAGCGCACTGAGTAGCAAGGGAGTCATGTACTTCATGACTTTTAAGCAGCGTTTTGATGTGGACGTCTTCCTAAAGTTTTTGAAGCGCTTGATTCACCAAGCCGATCGAAAAATTTTTCTGATCGTAGATGAACACCCAGTTCACCGAGACAGGAAGGTGAAAAGATGGTTGGCAGGAAAAAAGGCCCGGTCCAGCCTTAGTCTTTTCTTTCGTCCGAGAGCCCTTTGCCTGATGTGATCATGTTGGTGGCTATGGCCCCCTAATAAAAAAGCCCCAGGACAATCTACCCTGGGGCTTCGTTCAGTTTTTTCAAACTGCCTTATGGACTTACTTACTTAACTCTCAACTGAGCCAACCGCTGGATCAACTCAGCAGCCGGACTGGCTACTGTGGTTGTGGTCTCGGTGGTTGAGGTGGTGCTCGTGGTGGAGGTTGTCGACGTTGTCGTCGTGGTGGCAACCGTGGTTGTTGCCACGGTGGAGGTGGTTGTAGTGGTGGTGCTGGTGGTAGTGGTAGTAGCCTGTGTCACCGTGGGCGCGGTTGTGTCGGAGGTGACGATATCATTTACAGCTGCCTTAACATCCTGTGCCTGGTTTGGTGCTACACTAGTCACCGATTCTTGGATTTGATTGGCTTGATCCGGGTTGGCCTGAGCGGCTGCAGTGGCGATATCCGCCGCGGATTCAGACTTGCCTGCTTCAGCAGCCGCTCTGGTGGTCTCGCCTGCGATAGCTGCCGCTTGGTCCGGGTTCACTGCGGCGGTGGTGGCGGTAATTTGGGCCGCCTGGTCCGGGTTGGCCGCTGCAGTCTTTCCGGCGATGTCCGAGGCCTGGTTGGGGTTGGCTTGGGCGGTCACTGAGGCGATCTCGTTGGCTTTGGCTGGGTTGGCCTGGGCAGTGGTACCGGCGATGTCCGCTGCCTGGCTGGGGTTGCCCTGGGCGGCCGCGCTAGCTACGTCGGTGGCTTTGTCAGGAGCCGCCTTTGCCACATTACCCGCGATTTGGGAAGCTGCAGACGGGTTGGCTTGGACGGCTGCTGAGGTAATTTCTGCAGCTTGAGCCGGGTTAGTCTTGGCAGCAGCAGCGGCGATCTCCGCCGCAAGCCCTGGATTGGCGGCCGCAGCGGCCGCAACTATTTCAGCAGCCTTGTCAGGGTTGGCCGCCAGTTGGTCCAACACATCCTGCGGCACGCTGGTCTGAGCCGAAACCTGGGAAGTCAGGCCCAAAGTCATGCACATCGTCAAGGCCGAAAAAACTACTAAGGTCTTTGCGAGCCGGCATGTCCTTTTATCACCCCTAAAGTACCACATGAGACTTCTACCCTATTATATAGTTGCTTAGTTAATAGATATAGCGGCAGTATAACTCAAGAAGGCAAATAAAAATATAGAAAAATTATTAAAAAATTTTTTAAAAAAAGCTTGCAATGGTTTGGCCTTTTTTGCGATTATCGTCATAAGTAGGTGAATATTGTTGAGCTTCGTGTGTTGTTATGTTACAAACTCGTGGCGAAGCAACTCGCCTCCAGAGGGGAACGTGGGGGGAATGGGATGGTGCACGCCATCCCCAAATCTTGTAACCGGTGCACAGGCACTAGTTAAAAGTGGTAGCGGTCATTATGAAAAAGACGAATTTGTTGGTGGCGCTTATCGTGGCCTTGGGCCTGGTAATGTGGCCTAGCATGGGGTTGACCCAACCGGCCCAAGAGGCACCGGCGGTGACCCCACCCCAGGAGGCGGGCACTTGGCTTAGCCGAGGGCCGCTGAAAGTGCGGGGTTATTTGGAAACCGGCGTGCAACACCGGAGCAACATCTTCCTCTCCGAAGTCAATGAGCAATCTGACACGATCTTCATGGTCAAGCCAGGCATTGCCGTGCGCCATGACGTCAGTCCCACCAGCTTTTGGTCACTGGAGTACCAGGGGACTTTCGCCTGGTACCGCGACTTCACCGGCAACAACTGGGACTCACACTTCATTCCCTTTAATTCAAGATGGGGCGGTGACAAAGGGTTTTTCGTAGAGTTCTCTAACGACTTCCTGCGTACCTCCGACCCCTTCGGCAGCCAGGACCTTTATAATCTGGGTATCGTAACCAAGCGTACGCAGAACATCACCTACCTTGCCCCCGGCTGGCAATTCAGCGAAAAGTCCTGGGGCAAGATCTACGGCCGCTACATCTATCTCGACTATGACGAAAATCGGGACCGTTTCCAGAACCAAAGGGAATGGAACATAGGCGGCATCTGGTACTACAAATTCTGGCCCAAGACCTCTTTCCTGGTGCAGTACACCTATGTATCCCGAGACTACACCGATCAGCCTGATAACGTGGGCGAGGACTTTGTGCGCCACGACGCCTTCATCGGTCTGGCCTGGGACGGCACCGGCAAGCT
>JANQFN010000348.1 GCA_028277825.1 Desulfarculaceae bacterium | reverse complement strand
CCCGGGGCGACCTGAAACGGGCTGAGGGCGCCAGCCAGGAGTTGGCTTGGCGCCTCAAGGAACTGGGCCTCAAGCGCGAACAGCTCAGCGAACAGGTGTTGGAGCGCTGCCGGGTGGACCTGGGCTTAAGCTTTGAGCAGCACCTGCCCGAGGGTTCCTTTGACTTAAAGCCCAACAAGGAAAAACTGGAAAAGCTCCGCACCCGCCTGCACCGCATGGGGCCGGTGAACCTGGAGGCCATCAGCGAGCACGCCGCCCTGGCCGAGCGCCACGGCTTCCTGAGTGAGCAAAAGGGCGACCTGGAGGCCTCCCTGGAGGACCTAAAGAGCGCCATCCGCAAGATCAACCGCACCTCCCGCAGCCGCTTCACCGAGACCCTGGAGCAGGTGAACCAGCGTTTGGAGGGCGTCTTCGCGGTTCTGTTCGGGGGGGGGAGCGCCAAGCTGGTCTTGGAAGAGGGCGTGGATCCCCTGGATGCGGGCCTGCACCTCATGGTGGAGTTGCCCGGCAAAAATGTCAAAAACCTGGACGCGCTCTCTGGCGGTGAAAAGGCCCTGTCCGCGGTGGCGGTGCTGTTCGCCCTGTTCCTGATCCGGCCGGCGCCGTTCTGCATCCTGGACGAGGTGGACGCGCCCCTGGATGAGGCCAACACCGGCCGCTTCCTGGACCTCTTGAAGCAACTGGCCCGGCGCTCCCAGATCATGATGATCACCCACAACCGGGCCACCATGGAGATCATGGAAACCCTTTACGGGGTGACCATGGAGGAAAAGGGCGTCAGCCGCCTCTTAAGCGTCACCCTGGAGCAGGGCGAGTCCCTGGCCGCCTAGGCGGCCAGGGGGCGGTTCGCGGGGACAGGGCAGCTTTATACCAGGGTCTGCTTGACGGATAACCTGAGACTTTATAGATTGGGCCGGGCGGGAGACCGTCCGGTCCGATTTTTGAGCCGGCATACAACAAGGTCCCGGCCGCGCAGGGCCGAAATCCAGGGTGGGTTAAAAGAAAAGAGTTGGTAAGGTAGAGGCGACAAGCCAAGGCCAATCTGAAGGTCCTGCTGCTGGTGGTGCCTGGCGCCGTACGCAGTCGGCGGGAAGCTTTATTACCAGTCCCACTGATTGTTGGAGGCTGGTTACATTCACGGAGCTTGGGAAGCTGTTTTCCCTTAACCACTTCTTGGGGCGCTACTATAATGCTCACATCACCTCTAACAATTGACACAGGGCGGACATGGCCTTTTTCAAACGCAACAAGAATAAGCAGCTGGTAGATAAAGGCGACGACAGCCAGCAGGCTGCTGCCGCCAGCGAAGAGGCGGAAGCCCCCGCGGACGAAAGCCAGGCCCCAGAAGCCATGCCCGAAGAATTAGCTTACGATGCCCGTAAGGCCGAGAAAGAGGAGGTTGCGCCTCAAGAAGCACCGCCAACAGACGACCAGCCCGACAAGCCCGGTCTCTGGGGACGCCTGGGCCAGCGTCTCAGGGGCACCCGGGACAAGATCGGCGGCTCCATTGACCGCCTGATCCTGGGCAAGAAAATAGACGACGAAGTGCTGGACGAGTTGGAAGAGGTGCTGGTCACCGCCGACCTGGGCGTCAAAACCTCCCTGCAGCTTATCGAGGACCTGCGGGACAAGGTGCGGCGCAGGGAGCTGGCTGACAGCGAGGCCCTCAAGGCCGCGCTCAAGGAGGGCATCAGCCAGGTGCTGGCCGGCGTGGCCCCGGAGCCGGAGCGTGACCATAACCCTCACGTGATCATGGTGGTGGGGGTCAACGGCGTGGGCAAGACCACCACCATCGGCAAGCTGGCCAAGCGCTTTTCCGATCAGGGCCGCTCGGTGCTCTTGGCCGCGGGAGACACATTCCGGGCCGCAGCCGGCGAACAACTGGCCGTGTGGGCCCAGCGGGTGGGTGCGGACTTGGTGGGCGGCCAGCACGGGGCTGACCCCAGTTCGGTGGCCTTTGACGCGGTGGAGGCCGGGCTCAACCGCAGCCGCGACCTGGTGATCATCGACACTGCCGGCCGTTTGCACACCAAGGTCAACCTCATGGAGGAGCTCAAGAAGATGCACCGGGTCTTGGGCAAGAAACTGGAGGGAGCCCCGCACGAGGTGCTCTTGGTGCTGGACGCCACCACCGGCCAGAACGCCCTGCAGCAGGCCAAGCTTTTCCACGAGGCGGTGCCCTTGAGCGGCCTGGTGTTGACTAAGCTGGACGGTACGGCCAAGGGCGGAGTGGTGGTGGCCATTGCCGCCGAAATGAAGCTGCCCATTTGCTTCGTGGGCCTGGGCGAGGGTGTGGACGATTTGAAACCGTTTGACGCCGCCGAGTTCAGCGAGGCGATTTTTTAAACAGTGTTAGCCGGCGGGTACCACGAAGAAGAGCCATCAATGAAGTAGACCGTTAGCGAAATTTCTTTGTAGGGGAGGGGTTTACCCCCTCCCGAAAAATTTGTCCTGAAGAAGATGGGCGGGGATAAACCCCGCCCCTACTCGTTGTCGTTGCGAGAGAAGCGGAGCAGTCTCTGCCACCTGCGTGATCTTTCACTTGAACTTGGTCGTCTCATCCAGGCCGAGATTGCTTCGTCGCGGCTCTACCGCTCCTCGCAACGACAACTCACGTAATGGTCTTGGTGCCGGTAGGGTGTTCACTGCTCCACCATGGACGCTGTTGTAATAAAGCGGGATGGGATAACCCGCCGGCATTGGACAGGCGATTCCTTTCCCTTACCCAACTCTTTTCTTTTTTTCGTCTGGACAATAAAAAAACCGAAGCCCCGCCAAACGGCAGGGCCCCGGTCCAAGTAATGTATTTGAGCGCGCCTAGATCTTGCAGACCTTGATCAACTCGCCGATCTTGTCGAACACGTCCACCAGACGCAGGATGCCCACCACATGGTCGTCCTCGCTGACCAGCAACGACAGCTTGTGGCCCATGACCAGAAGATGCGCGGCCTGGGCCAGGGTGGCCTCGGCGCCCACATAGTCCTCCTCACCGGGAATGGTCATCACGTCCTTGACCAAGAGGTTGGCCGCCCGGGAACAAAGGGTGTCCAGGGGATCGGTCCACAGCTCCTGTTTTTCCACCATGGACTGGATGAAGTCCACGTTCAGGCCCCAGTGGCCCAAGCGGTCCAGGTCGCCGATCTCGGTGTATTTGGGCTCCAGCACGCGGATGAAGGCGTGCTGACTCAGTTTGCCCACCACGTGTCCCTGGCCGTCCAACACCAAAACCGCGCGGTGCCGGTGCATGCCTTCCCGGAGAGTGGTCCAGGAGTCCTCCAGCGCGGCCACCGCCTCATAGATGGTGGCCTCGTGGGAAACCGTGGCGTATTCCCCCAGGGGGATCATCATCTCTCTAACCGTGATCTCTTGCATGGCATCCCTCTTGTCTGAAGCAGGCAGGGCCTGGCCCCCGTTTTGAGCGGGGCCCGACCTCACCTTTATTCTAGCTCAACCCAAGTGGCTCCGGTATCCCGGCGGCTATTTGGCTGCCGCGTCCATGGCCTGTTTGGCGGTATCCAGGATGCCTTCCGGGAAGCCCACCACGTTGTATATCACCAGGAAGCCGACCACCCAGACCACCAGCATGCATATCACCCATAGGGCGAAGCCGTACTTGATGAAGTCCACCGGCTTGATGGCCCGCTCGCCGGTGTCGGGGTACACTCCCAGGCCGTAGACAATGGCGTTGTTGGGCGTGCCCACGATGAGGAAGTGGGCGAAGCTGGTGGCAAAAGCCACGGCCAGGCCCACGGCCCAGGGCTCGCCGGCCACGCCGGTCATGATGCCCATGGGGATCACGATGGGGCCAAGTAAGGCGGTGGTGCCCGCGTCGGACATGAAGTTGGTCATCAGGCCCGATAGGCCGGACATGCCCACCCAGAGGCCGAAGCCCTTGGCCATGCCCACCTGCTGCAGGATGATCAGGAAGGACTCGGCCAGCCAGCGGGCGGCGCCGGATTCTTTGAGCAACGCACCCAGGGTGAGGGCGCCGCAGTACATGAACCAGGCGTCCCAGGAGATGCCGCCCAGGATTTTGCGCCAGGAGGTGGTTCTAAAAACCACGGGGATCAACAGGGCCAACAGCGAGGGGCCGCCGAGCCCTAAGTCGTGGCCGCCCAGGATCCACAGGACCAGGATGAGGAGCAGCATGCCGAAGGTGACGTACTCGGCATAGGTCATCTTGCCCATCTTCTTGGTCTCGTCCTTGATGGCTTTCAGACCCGGGGTCAGGTCCTTGGTGACGATCTTGCGCTTGAACATGATCATCATGTAGCCGGCCACCAGGAAACCCATGATCGGCACCAGGGGCAGGCCGTACATCATCCAGGTGAAGAAGTCCATGGACACGTTGTACTCGTCCCAGAAGCCCATCATGATGACGTTACGGCCGCCGGCCGCCGGGCTGCCCACGCCGCCCACGTTGAGGGCGAAGCACAGGGCGAACAAGAGGAACTTGGCCAGGGCCGGATCGTGCACGATGCGGCCGTCGGTGCTGTTGGCCGCCACCGAGCCGTAGTAAACCGCCATCATCACCGGAGTCATGAAGGCGCACATGGCGTGGGCTGAGATGAAGCTGCCCACGATGGCCATGGAGATGCACAAGACGAAGATGGGCACCGTGAAGCCCTTGGTCCAGCCCAAAAGCCAGGCGGCCAGCCGTTTGTGCAGCCCCACGTCCACCACCGCCACGCCCATGGCCAAGACTCCCAGGAGGAACATGGGGGCGTCGCCGGCAAAGGTTTTGCCCACCATGTTGGAGGGCAACAGGTTCAGGAAGTAGGCCAAGACCGGCATCAGCACGCCGGTGAGGCCGATGGGAATGGCCTCGGTGGCGAAGAAAATGACCGCCATGGGGATTATGCCCAGTACGATCATGGTCTTGCGGGCGGCGCTGGCCACGTCGGTGGCCACGTGCCAGTCAATCATCTTTTGGGCAAAACCGTATTTCTCCACCACCTGGGTCACGCTGTCGGGCGTGGGCAGGATAAAACCGATTAAAATAAAAATGGCAACTCCGATGCCTATCCAGAGGAGCTTGCCGCCCTCGTTGGCATCGCCGTGACCATGATCGTGATCGTGACTCATAACCTCAGTCCTCCACTCCTCGGTTGGGGGGGTGCAAGGGCTCGGGGTTTAATAGAAACCATCTCAAGCCAAACCGTATAAGCTGTTCGCACCGTGCGAGGCTTAAAATCCTCCTAAACTAAATTCACAGGCTTTGTAGCACAAATTGGGGCCAGGCAAAAACAACAAAGTGAAAAAAATCTCTAACGTTTGCTGTAAAATTTTTTGACAGTTTGGTCCCTGATCTGTCGCCTTGCCTTAAAGGGCGGTAATTTAAGGCAATAGATTCGCCAGACGGAGATAGAGAGTCCCTATGACCTTAAGACCAGGACCATGGCATTTAAGTGGGGACCACCACCGGCGGCCGGAGCAGAAGCTCCACCGCTTCGCGGGCGGTGTCTGCCAAGCGGGGGTGGGTGTCCTGTAAGGATATGATTTGTCTGAGGTTGTCAGCCGTGCGGTAGATCAGGGCAGCCAGGTCGCCCTCAGCCCCGCCATAGAGCAGCACCACCTGGCTGAACTCCTCTTCCTGACACCAGGCGAACACGGCCTGGGCCGCGTTGATGGGAAGGGGGGGGGTGGCAAAGCCCCACTGGCGCATGCGCGACATCATGGGGTCCAGGCCGGCGCGCAGGGCGGATAGAGCCTTGTGCAACCGGGGGCTCAGTCGGGGGCTCAGGCCGTCGTATTCGCGCTCATCCACGAACAGGGCCAACAGCCCGGCCAAGAGCATTGGGTCGTCCGCAGGCAGGACGTCGGCGCGGATGGCCTCGGCGATGAGCATAGGCTGGTCCAGGCGCAGCTTGGAGGCCCAGAGCCCGTCCTCGGTCAAATGGCCCGGGGCGTCCACGAACCCCTCGGAGCGTAAAAACTCCAAGTGGCGCACAAAGTCATACCAAAAGGCGTGGCTCTCATCAGCCACCCGGGCCAGGGCGGATTCAGCCTTGTCCAGCCTAATGCTCAGATCTTGCCCTGGCGGCAGGCAGGATTCATGCAGGCGGCACTCCCGGCATACCAGGCCGGCCATTTCCTGGTCCATTTCCTCCAGACGCAGCTCCAGGCCTTGGCTTTCTCTGGCGGCCAGTTCCTTCATTTCCGGCTCGCCCATGGGCCGCAAGTCCTCGGGCATTTGTTTGATCACCGCCTGAGCCAGGGCGCGGCCCCCCCCGCTGCGGGGCAGCCGCAGCATCTGCTTAAACACCCCGGCCACCTCGTCGATGGGTACGAACTCCAGGCGAGGGCGCCCCCGGTGCAGGCGGCGCTCGCTTTCCAGGCTCACCGCCAGCACCCCGGTCTGGTCGCCATTGCCTTCGCGCCTGAGAACCGCCCAGGGGGTGCCGAACATGTCCATGAACACCCGTCCCCGCCGCAGAGCGCCCCACATTCCTTGGCGGCGGGCGCTGTCATTAATCTCGGCGGCCAGGCGCTCCCGCAGACGTTCCAATTGCCGGCGGCGGCGCCGTCGTATGACTGCCTCTTCCGGCCCGGCGCAGGCCGAGTCCTTTAAGTCCAGGGCCAGCGAACGCATAAGCCTCTGCGGGGCGTCGGTCACTTGGGCGCCGCCGGCGCTTTCCAGGCGCTGAAAAGTGGCCAGGCTGAGGCCCAACATCTGCTTGACTTCAGCCGGGCGCTGGGAAAGCAGCAGGTTGAGCACCATGGAGAAATTGATGGAAAGCTGGCTCAACACCGGCTCGGGCTCCGAATCCATCAAGGCGGCCACCAGGGCCACATCCTGGAAGGGGCCGGGCACCACGCAGGCAAAACCGATGTTGTCCATGCCCCGCCGGCCGGCGCGGCCGGTCATCTGCAACAGGTCCATGGCCGTGAGATCCACGAATTCCCGGCCGTTGAAGCGGTCGGACTGGGTGATGACCACGGTGCGGGCCGGGAAGTTGACCCCGGCGGCCACGGTGGAGGTGGAAAAGATGGCCCTGAGCAGGCCCAGTTGCATCAAGGCCTCCACCAGGAGTTTCCAATGGGGCAAATGCCCGGCGTGGTGCGCGGCCACCTGCTGGCTGCGCAGGGCGTTTAGCTGGGGGTGCTCCTTGAGAAAGGGATACTGCTGCAAATATTCATCCACCACCTGGTTCAGGCGGCGGCTGCGCTGGGCATCGCGCCCCAGGCCGGCCGCGGACACGTTTCCCAGGGCGGCGTCGCAGTCTGAGCGGGATTTGAGGAAAAAGATCGCAGGCAAAAGATCGGCCGTGTGCAGAGTCGAGAGCACCCGGCCAAAGGGAGGCAAGACGTTCAACGGACCCCGGCCCTTTCTCTTGTCCTGGTTTTCCACAAAATGACGCACCTTGCCGAACAGGCCCTTGGCGCTCTTTAAAGGGGTCAGCTCGCCGTCGGGCATGAGGAACACCGGGAACAAGGGCACCGGCCGCTGGTCGGAAAACACCGTGGCGCAGGGCTCGTCGCGCACGAATTCCAGCCAGCGGGCGATCTGGGCGGCGTTGGCCACCGTGGCTGACAGCAAGAGCAGGCGCACCCGCACCGGCAAATAGATGATCACCTCTTCCCAGACCACGCCCCGGTCGGGATCGCCCAGAAAGTGGGCCTCATCCAACACCACCAGACCGGCGTCCAGGTCCTGGCCCCGGTACATGGCGTCGTAAAGCTGATTCCTGAGTATCTCGGTGGTGCCCACGATCAAAGGCGCGGACAGGTTTTCCTTGCGGTCGCCGGTGAGGATGCCCACTTGGTCCTGGCCATAAACCTGTCTGAATTCGGCCAACTTGGAGTTGGACAGGGCCTTTAAGGGGCTGGCATACCAGGCCCGCTGGCCCTGGGCCAGAGCCGCGGAGATGGCCTGTTCGGCGATCCAGGTCTTGCCGCTACCCGTGGGCGCGCTGACCACCACGTCACGCTGGGCCAGCAAATCCACCGCCTGGGTCTGAAAGGGGTCGGGCACAAAAGGCGCATCTCGTGGCACGCCCACGCCGGCCAGCACGATCTCCAGTTTGGGATGCACCCGGGGGCGGAAATTGGTTTGGTTTTTGGGAGATGGTTTGCGCTTGGGGGAAGGAGGTCTGGACCGGCGTCGCTTTTTGGGGGGGCGGCGTTTCAACTCTCACTCCTGTAGGTGAGGAATGCT
>JANQFN010000298.1 GCA_028277825.1 Desulfarculaceae bacterium | reverse complement strand
TACAACTACAGGAGGCCGCATACCTCCTTGAACCATAAACCGCCAATCACCAGATTGCAAAAATGGGAACAACCTCCTTGCTAACTACAGTTAACCCGGCGGTGGCTTGACCTTGAATTCCAGGGGCCGGTCCGGGTCCGAGGCCAGGAAGGTGGTGCTGGTGGGGTAGGCGAAGTGGATGCCTTCCTCCTCAAAGAGCCGCATGATCTCCAGGTTCACTTCCTGGGCAAAGTCGTTGGATGCCCAGTAGTCCGGTGGATGGTACCAATAGAAGACTAGTATGTTGAGCGAATAGGGGTTGAACTCGTTAAAGGAGACCCGGGGCGGGAAGTCCGGGTGCATGCCTTCGTGGTTTTCCAGCACCTCCTTGATGATCTCCACGGCCTTGACCACCTTTTCCCGGGGAGTGTCATAGGCGATACCGATGTTGGTGCGGCGGCGGATGTGGGGCCGGCGGCCGATGTTCTCGATGTCCAGGCGAGCCATGGTCTCGTTGGGAATCACCGCCTGGTTGCCGGTTAAGAGACGCATCTTGGTGGAGCGCAGCCCAATCTCCTCCACCACGCCGTCATGGCCCTGCACCACCACCCGCTCGCCCACCTTAAAGGGCTTGTCCAAAAGCACCGCGATGCTGCCGATGAAGTTTTTCAAAGTGTCCTGGGCGGCCAGGGCCACGGCGATGCCGCCCACGCCCAGGCTGGCGATGATGGTGGTCACCTTGAAGCCCAGGTTGTCCAGCCAGATAACCCCGGCAGTGAGCAGCAATAAAACCTTGGTGATGGTCACCGCCGGCTTGAGCAACACCAAGGACTGGTCTTGGCCCTTTTGGGCCATGCGCAGGGCCAGGCGGTCGGCCACGATGTCCAAAAGGCGAATGACGGTCCAGACCAGGGCGAAGAGCAGGACCGTCTGGCTGCGCAGCACGGCCTGGAGGACCACCGAGGGACTCATTATGTCTATGCACAGGCGGCCGATCACCACCCAGAGCAGAATCCGCAATGGCCAATTGAGTGTTTGGGCCATGCGCTGGCTCAGCTCGCTTTTGCGGCGCAGGAGCAGTTTCCTGAGCAGGGCGGTGATGATGAACGCCATAGCCACCGAAAAGGTCAGGATCATGGCCAGGGCGGTCCATTGCCACAGGTGCAGGCCCAGGAAACGGCCGGCCGGCAGCCAACTGGTGATCAACTCCGCCACCTTGCTGTAGCCGAAATGGGCATAAAGCAGGGGTATGGCCGCCACGGTGTGGCGGGAGAATTTCCACTGATAACGACCGTCGCTGCCCCTGATCCGCTTTAAGGTGACCTCCACGGTCTGGTCGGGCAACTTGATGTAATCCACCCGGTCGCGGCTGGGGTGCAGGCCGTCTTTGGGGTCGCCCCGGGGATTGGCGCTGAGCAGGTCGTAATCGATCAACAGGGCCCTTTCGAACACCACCCCCAGTTCGAAGGCCAAACGAGGACCCTGCTTGGCGCGGTCCCATTGGGGCATTCCTCCCAAGTCCAGAAACTCGGCGGCCGCTTCATAGTTCCCCTCCCGGACGGCTCGCACAAAGTTCCTGACCGTGGTTTGAGGGGAGTCGGGGGCGGCTGCGGTCGCGGCGGGCCTCGCGGGGGCTTTGGCGCTGGCCTTATCTTTTTTCTTTGGTTCCGCTTCTTCGCTTGAAGAGCGTTTTTCGATCACCTGCTTGAGGGTGGGCTTTTCTTCGGCAGCAAGACAAGGCCAGGCGGCAAACAGGGCCAAGACAAGAATAAGGGCGAATAATCTGTGCATGGGTAATCACCTCTGGCCGGTACGGCCCCGGCTGGTTGGCGCCCTGATTGGCTAACTTAGTATAAGGTAGGCGCCCCAGGCGATAAAGCCCCTAATAAAGAACCGGAAGGGCATTTGCCCTCCCGGTCCACTTGTCCAGCCGTTTTTGTCTGCCGCCTATTTTGTCTTGTCGTCTATGTCGCCGGGATACATCACCGCGTCGTGGCCCCGCTCGCCGGTGCGGATGCGCACCACCTCCTCCACGGGATAGACGAAGATCAGTCCGTCGCCGGCGTCGCCGGTGCGGCCGGCGGCCACGATGGTCTCGATGGTCTTGTCCAGGTTGTGCTCGCTCAAGACGATGTTGAGCTGAATCTTGGTGAGCATGTCCACCTGGTAGGTGCCCGAGCGGCCGGCCAGAGTGATGCCGCCCTGGCGGCCCTGCCCGCGGATCTCAAAGACGTTCATGCCCCGGATTCCTACCTCGTGCAGCGCGTCCTTGACGTCGCCCAGCTTGTCCTCTCTGATGATGGCTTCTATTTTCTTAAGCATGGCTTACAGCCTCCTTGCTAAGCTTATCGTGTTCTACGAGTAGGCCCTTTCGCCGTGCTCGCTCAGGTCCAAGCCCACCTCTTCTTCCGGTCCGCTGACCCTAAGACCCATGGTGGCGTCCAGTATCTTGGCCACCACATAGGTGACCACGAACACGAAGACGATGGTCACCACCACGCTCAGGGCCTGGATGCCCAACTGGGCCGGGTTGCCGTAGAACAGGCCCGCGGCCTCGTTCACCTCCGGCGCCGCGAAAAGGCCGACGGCCAGGGCACCCCAGGTGCCGGCCATGCCGTGACAGGCCCACACGTCCAGGGACTCGTCCAGGTTCCGCTTCTGGCGGAAGCGGATGGCGTAGTAGCTGACGGGAGCGGCCACGGCGCCCAGGACGATGGAGCCCAGGGGAGTGACAAAGCCCGCCGCCGGGGTGATGGCCACCAGGCCCACCACGGCGCCGGTGGCGATGCCCAACACGCTGGGCTTGCCCGCGTCCAGCCAGGAAACGATCATCCAGCTCAGGGCGGCGGCGGCGGTGGCGGTGTTGGTGTTGACAAAGGCGTAAGCGGCCAGGCCGTCGGCGGCCAGAGAACTGCCCGCGTTGAAGCCGAACCAGCCGAACCACAACAGACCGGCGCCCAAGACGGTGTAGGGGATGTTGTGCGGCTCCATGGGGGCCTTGGGAAAACCCTTGCGCGGGCCGATGACCATGGCGAAAGCCAGGGCGCTAAAACCGCCTGCGATGTGCACCACGGTGCCGCCGGCGAAGTCCAGGGCACCCATGGCCCCGATCCAGCCGCCGTCGCCCCACACCCAGTGGCACAGGGGGTCATAGACGATGGTGGCCCAGATCACGCTGAAGACCAAAAAGGTCTTGAAGCGCACCCGCTCCACGAAGGCGCCGGTGATCAGGGCCGGGGTGATCACCGCGAACATCATCTGGAAGGCGGCGAAGGCCAGATGGGGGATGGTCTCCGAATAGGGCCCGGGTTTGCCGGTCACCCCGGAAAAGCCCAAAAAACTCAGATCGCCCACGATGCCGGCCACGTTGCCTCCAAAGGCCAGGGTGTAGCCGTAGAGCACCCACTGCACCCCGATCACGCCCATCATGATGAAGGAGAGGTTCAGGGTGGACAGGATGTTCTTTTTGCGCACCATGCCTCCATAGAAGAAGGCCAGGGCGGGGGTCATGAGAAGCACCATTGCCGAGCTGACCAGGATCCAACCGGTGTCTCCGGCGCTGATGGGGTTGGCCATGATTGTTACCTCCTGATTGAAAAACCATTCAACCGGGCCGAGGCCCGAAACTGTATGTTCATCCCCGGGCCGCTCCTGCCTGAACAAACCCGGGTCAATTGCCCTCTGCCTTACGCAACTCTGATGCCAAAAATGAAAACACTATAAAATTTCCAGTTATTCAAAATGTTTATGCTGGCAAACAGCGATAAGTATTTTTTGGGAAGCGCTACCTGCGGGTAGGCGGGTGACCCTGAAATGGGTGTCAAAAGGCTCCGGGAGGACAAGGGCGGACGGTGAAAATGCCTGTAAAGGACAATAATGGTCTTTGGCTTTGGCTTGTTTTTGTAGTTATTAAAGAGTGTTAGCAAATAGGACCCTTTTGGGGGCCACCTAATGGTATGTAAAAAGCGCTTGTCGTACCAAGAGGTATGTTTTTTGGGTTAATTTTAAAGGGGAGACAAAAAAGTAACTGGGCTGGACCGAAGCAGGGTGGTTTTTTGTAGGCATTTCCCCTGCCTGCCCGTCTTGACCTTGCTCCAAATTCCGGGTATATAAGCACAATTCCAGGTTCAGCCCTGTTGGGGCTGAAGGGCATTTTCCTCCTAGCGAAAGGTTTATCTGGCGTGGCCATTCAGGCGGTAAGGGGCATGAAGGACCTTTTGCCCCCCCAGGCCCCCAAGTGGCGTTTTATCGAGGCCACGGCCCGGGAGGTTTTCGGCGCCTTCGGCTTCAAGGAAATACGCATCCCGGTCCTGGAGCGCACCGAGTTGTTCGCCCGCTCCATCGGGGAGGACACCGACATCGTCGAAAAGGAGATGTACAGCTTTGCAGACCGCGGCGGCGAATCCCTGACCATGCGCCCCGAGGCCACCGCCGGGGTGGTGCGTTCCTATCTGGAACACAAGACCTACGGTCTGCCCGGTCCGCACAAATATTTTTTTGCGGGCCCCATGTTCCGCTACGACCGCCCCCAAAAGGGCCGTTTGCGCCAGTTCCACCAATTGGACGTGGAGGTGATCGACGATCCCGGCCCCCAGGTGGACGCCGAGCTGTTCGTCATGGCCGACCACCTGCTTAAAAAGTTAGAGGTGGAGGGCATCGACCTGGTCATAAATTCCCTGGGCTGCCCGGCCTGCCGCCCGGATTTCAAGCAGGCCCTGATCGATTACTTCCTGCCCCAGGAGGGACGTCTTTGTGCGGATTGCCGTCGGCGGCTGGCCAGCAACCCCCTGCGGGTGCTGGATTGCAAGCAGGAGGCCTGCCAAGAGATCGCCCAGGATTCGCCCTTGATCAGCGACTACTGGTGCCCGGACTGCCGGGAGCATTTTGCTCAGGTGCAGTATCTCACCGAGCTGGCCGGGGTGAGCTTCACGGTTAACCCCCGTCTGGTCAGGGGCCTGGACTACTACACCCGCACCGCCTTTGAGTTCAAGACCGACCGCCTGGGCGCTCAGGACGCAGTGGGCGGCGGCGGCCGCTACGACCTTTTGACCCAGGCCCTGGACGGCCCGGCCAAGGCGGCCACTGGCTTCGCCCTGGGCATCGAGCGCCTGGCTTTGTTGATCGAAGACCGCGCCGAATGGCAAAAGGGACCTGACTTGTTTGTGGCAGCAATGGGGGATGAGGCCAGGCTGCTTGGTTTCGCCCTGGTGCAAGAACTACGCAAGCAGGGCATGCACGTGGATATGACCAGCGAGGATAAAAGCCTCAAAGCGCAGTTAAAAAGGGCAGACAAAACAAATGCAAAATATGTTCTGTTTTTAGGTGAGAAGGAATTGAATGAATCTTCCGCGCAGGTGCGCGATTTGGCGACCGGGACTCAATATGAAATTGCTTTGGGCGATTTCAGGCACGATTTTATGGCCGGCAATGTGATCGGAGAGTTTAAAAGGGTTGAGGGAAGCAAATTCGTTGAACATTTCCTTAACCAACTCGAAATGTATGGGCTTGGATGCCGAAGCGGACCCTTCAAACGATTCAGACCTTTAAAGGTAAGAGATACCGTGACAGAACGATTCATATACGACCTCAAGCGCACCCACAACTGCGGCCAACTCACGGCGGCTGACGACGGCCGGGAAGTGGTGCTCATGGGCTGGGCCCAGCGCCGCCGCGACCACGGCGGCCTGATCTTCGTGGACTTAAGAGACCGGGAGGGCATCACCCAGGTGGTGTTCAACCCCGAGATCGACCAGGGCGCCCACAGCGAGGCCCACAGCATCCGGAGCGAGTTCTGTCTGGCGGTCAGGGGCAAGGTGAGTCTGAGGCCCGAGGGCATGACCAACCCCAACCTGACCACCGGCGAGATCGAGGTCTACGTGGACCAGTTCGAGATCTTGGGTCCCAGCCAGACGCCGCCGTTCATGCTGGAGGACTGGATCGACGTTAATGAGAACATCCGCCTGGAGTACCGCTACCTGGACCTTCGGCGGCCGGAAATGTTTAACAATCTGCGATTCCGGCACCGGGCGGCGGCCGCGGCGCGGAATTATCTCAACGCCGAAGGCTTTTTGGAGGTGGAGACCCCCTTCCTCACCCGCTCCACGCCCGAAGGCGCCCGCGACTATCTGGTGCCCAGCCGGGTGAGCCCGGGGCACTTTTACGCTCTGCCCCAGTCGCCCCAGCTGTTCAAGCAGCTTCTGATGATCGGCGGGGTGGAGCGCTACTACCAGATCGCCCGCTGCTTCCGCGACGAAGACCTGCGCGCCGACCGGCAGCCCGAGTTCACCCAGATCGACCTGGAGATGAGCTTTGTGGCCGAAGAGGACGTCATGGCCCTCACCGAGGGCGTGGTGGGCGCCATCCTAAATGAGACCACCGGCCGGGAGCTGCAGCTGCCCCTGCCGCGGCTGACCTACGCCGAGGCGGTGGGGCGCTACGGCCTGGACGCGCCGGACGTGCGCTTCGTCCTGGAGCTTAAAGACGTGGCCGACCTGGTGGCCGACGCCGAGTTCAAGCTGTTCGCCCAGGCGGTCAAACAGGGCCGCATGGTCAAGGCGCTCAACGGCAAGGGCATGGCCACTTTGAGCCGCAAGGACCTGGACGACCTGACCGGTTTTGTGGCCGATTTCGGGGCCAAAGGCCTGGCCTGGGTGAAGATCAAAGAAGGCGGCGCCTGGCAGTCGCCCATTGCCAAGTTCTTCAGTGAGGAGCAGCAAAAGGCCTTAAACGACCGCCTGGAGGCGGCCGAGGGCGACATCCTGTTCTTTGGCGCCGACGTGCCCGAGGTGGTGCACGAATCCCTGGGCCGCCTGCGCCTGGAACTGGCCCGGCGCTTCGAGCTGGCCGACCCGGATGAGCTTTCCTTTGTCTGGGTGACCGACTTCCCCTTGGTGGAATACGATCCCGAACAAAAGCGCATGCGCGCCATGCACCATCCCTTCACCGCGCCGCGCGCCGAGGACCTGGAGTATTTGGACAGCGATCCCGGCAAGGTGCTGGCCCGGGCCTATGACCTGGTGCTCAACGGCAGCGAGATCGGCGGCGGCTCCATCCGTATCCACCAGCCGGATCTCCAGGCCAAGGTGTTTGCGGCCCTGCAGATATCGGAAGCCGAGGCGCGGGAAAAGTTCGGTTTCCTTTTGGATGCGCTCACTTACGGCGCACCGCCCCACGGCGGTTTGGCCTTGGGTTTCGACCGCTTGGTGGCCATTTTGGCCGGCCAGAGCTCCATCCGGGAGGTGATAGCCTTCCCCAAAACCCAAAAGGCGTCCTGTCCCCTGACCGAGGCCCCCTCCACGGTGGACCGGGCCCAGCTTTTGGAACTGGGGCTAAGGGTTGACAAAAAAAACACCTAGCCGCAGTAAAAATACATGACGGTTGTGTGGCTATAACCAGAAACTGTTGACATTACCTGGCGATAGCCTCTAAAATGGATAAAAATATAGCGACCACAGGTGGGATCTTTGGGGCATTAGAGCCTCGGCGGACGATCCGGACGGAGACCACCCTGGAGTCCGTTTAGCACCCATTTCTCGATATTAGAGGTGGGAAGGAGGTTTTCGGATGAAGAGGCTGATGAAGTTGCTCCCCTTGGTTGCGGTTATGGTGGCCCTGGCCTTTGCCGGCGGTTGCGCCTCCGTGTGCGGGGTTGAAAAAGCGGCCCCCAAGGCCCCACCGCCGCCGCCCAAGATGAAGAAGTGGACCGGCGCCGCCAAGCCCGTGACGGCCAAGCCCGCGCCGGCGCCCGCCTTGCCCACGACTTATACCGTGGAAAAATGTGACGATCTTTGGAGCATTGCGGCTAAGCCTCAGGTCTACAACGATCCCTGGCTGTGGCCCCTGCTCTACGGCGCCAACAAGGACCAGATCAAGAACCCCAACAAGATCAGCGTGGGCACCGTTTTGAAGATCATGCGCGGGGTGAGCGACGCGGATAAGGCCGATGCCCGCAAGCAGGCCCAGGCCTTCCCCAAGTATGTGCCGCCCGCAGGAGCCAAACGCTACTGTCCGCCTAAGTAAGGCAGCGACAAGACCGGTACGGGGTCTTGGGCCCCGGCCCGGCCCCTAAACCGAACTTAAACGCCGGAAGGGGGCACCCCTGTTGGGTGCCCCCTTCCGTCATTTTGCGCGGCGCCTTTGCCGTTTTCGTTGTTACAGCCGCGTGTGTGAGAAGGAACTATGGTCAACTGGAACTCTCGCAGGAGATTGATTGAACACCGGCGCCAGCCCCACTTTTCCGGGGTGATGGAGCCAGAAGAGCCCCAACTGTTCCGGGACATCTTTCCCTATGACGAAGTCTGCCGCATTGACTTCGACCACAAGGTGCAGCCCCTGGACCCGCCGGACCAGATGCTGATCACCGACACCACCTTCCGCGACGGCCAGCAGGCGCGGCCGCCCTACAAGGTGAAGCAGATCATCGAGATCTATGATCTGATTCACCGGCTCTCCGGGCCCAAGGGCATCATCCGCCAGGCCGAGTTTTTCCTCTACAGCCAGCGCGACCGCGAGGCGGTGGAGGGCTGCCTGGCCCTGGGCCACCGCTTTCCCGAGGTCACCGGCTGGGTGCGGGCCAAAAAGGAAGAGCTGGAGGCGGTCAAGCAGATGGGGCTGAGGGAGACCGGCATCCTCACCTCGGTGAGCGACTATCACATCTATCACAAGATGAACCTGACCCGAGGTCAGGTGATGGACCGCTATTTGGGCGTGGTCAAAGACGCCCTCAGCCTGGGGCTGGTGCCCCGCTGCCACTTCGAGGACCTCACCCGGGCCGATATTTACGGGTTCGTGGTGCCCTTTGCCCTGGAGTTGGCCAAGCTCCGGGAGGAGTCGGGCATACCCATCAAGATCCGGCTCTGTGACACCATGGGCTACGGGGTGACCTATCCCGGCGCCGCCCTGCCCCGGAGCGTGCCCAAGCTGGTGCGCGCCCTGATCGAGGACGGCGCCTGCCCGGGCAAGCTCATGGAGTGGCACGGGCACAACGACTTCTACAAGGTGCTGATCAACGCCACCACCGCCTGGCTCTACGGCTGCGCGGCGGTCAACGGCACCGTGCTGGGCTTTGGCGAGCGCACCGGCAACACCCCCCTGGAGGCGCTGGTGATCGAGTACATCGCTATCCGGGGCAAGGACGACGGCATGGACACCAAGGTGATCAACGAGATCGCCGAGTATTTTGAAAAGGAGATCAACTTCAAGATCGCCTCCACCACGCCGTTCGTGGGCCGGGACTTCAACTCCACCAAGGCCGGCATCCATGCCGACGGCATGGTCAAAAACCCCGAGATCTACAATATCTTCGATACCGAGAAGATTCTCGATCGGCCCTATACCATCGCCATCACCGATAAGAGCGGGGCGGCGGCCATCGCCCACTGGGTCAACCAGCGCCTCAAGTTGGAGGAAGACAGGGCGGTGGACAAGCGCCATCCCGGCATCAGCAAGATCGCCAAGTGGGTCAACGAGCAGTATGAGGACGGCCGGCTCACCTCCATCGGCAACACCGAGTTGGAAGTGGTGGCCCGAAAGCACCTGCCCGAGCTGTTCATGAGCGAGTTCGACCGTCTCATCGATCGGGCCAAGCGCTGGGCCCTGGATCTGGGGCGGGAGTTCATCGACCGGCCGGAGCTCAAGACCCTGGCTCCGGCGGTGATGGAACCGGTGCTGCAGGAGTTTTTGGACAAAAACCCATTTATCCAATTCCTCTACGTGGTCAACCCCCAGGGTTACAAGATCACCAGAAACATCACCAATATCGCCGACCGCGCCAAGTATTCCGGCGCCCTGTTGGACACTGATTTCAGCGACCGCGAGTGGTTCTTGGAGCCCATGAAGGACGGTAAGGTGCATGTGACCGAATTCTATTCCAGTAAGATAACCGGTGCCTTGTGCATCACGGTCTCCGGCCCGATACGCGACGACAACGACGAGATCGTGGCGGTGTTGGGGGCGGACATCCGCTTCGAGGACCTGGCCAAGCTGGAGGACGAGGAGGCTGCCGACGAATAGGGCGGAGCAAGCTTAGTGCTTGACAAGACCTAAAAACTTGACAAAAATTCGAGCTTCGTTTTATTCTGCGGAGACCTTTTAGAAGGAAACCCTTAACCAAGATCGCCGGCCGCCGGGCGGCCGCGGGCAAATAGGAGGAAAACCTTGGCAGAGATCAAAGCACCCATGGGCGGCAAAGTCATCAAAGTTTCGGTGAACGTGGGCGATTCCATCGCCGAAGACGACGAGGTGGCAGTGCTGGAGGCCATGAAGATGGAGATGCCCATCCTCTCCGAAGAGGATGGCACCGTGGCCGAAGTCAAGGTAGAGGCCGGCCAGACGGTGGAAGCCGAACAAGTTCTGGTCGTTCTGAATTAATCCGGGGCCATGCCCCGACGAGAAACGAGCCCGCGGGCTGCACAAGGCTGGACCCCGGTCCGGGCCTGGCAGTCCGCGTTTTTTATTGATATGCGATAGATCTTTATTGTTTTACGATACATCTATGTCTTTCACTCCTCCTGAATGAAATCAGGCCCAAGGAGGCATGCGCCATGGCAGGGGTACCGGTTACCACCAAAGAAAAGATAGAGGACCTGAAACAGCGCGACGCCGCGGCCCAGTTGGGCGGCGGCGAAAAGCGCATCGAGGCGCAGCACGCCAAGGGCAAGATGACCGCCCGGGAGCGCATCGAGGCCCTTTTGGACAAGGACACCTTCGAGGAGTTCGACCGCTTCGTGGTGCACCGCTGCAATGACTTCGGCATGGAGAAGAACAAGATTCCCGGCGACGGCGTGGTAACCGGCCACGGCAAGATCAACGGCCGCCAGGTGTTCGTCTTCAGCCAGGACTTCACGGTCTTCGGCGGCTCCCTGTCGGGCCCCTTCGGCGAAAAGGTCTGCAAGGTTATGGACCTGGCGGTCAAGGCCGGGGCGCCCATGATCGGGCTCAACGATTCGGGCGGCGCCCGCATCCAGGAGGGCGTGGTCTCCCTGGGCTCCTACGGCGAGATATTCAGGCGCAACGTGCTCTCCTCCGGGGTGGTGCCCCAGATCAGCGCCATCATGGGCCCCTGCGCCGGCGGCGCGGTCTACAGCCCGGCCATCACCGACTTCATCTTCATGGTGGACCAGACCTCATACATGCACATCACCGGCCCGGCGGTGATCAAGTCGGTCACCGGCGAAGAAGTCACCAGCGAAGACGTGGGCGGGGCCAAGGTGCACAACAACAAGAGCGGCGTGGCCCAGTTCATGGCCAAGAGCGACGAAGAGTGCCTGGAGCAGATCCGCACTCTGTTGTCCTATTTGCCCTCCAACTGGGAGGAGAAGCCGCCGGAGAAGCACACCGGCGACCCGGCCAGCCGCCTGTCCCCGGAGCTGGACGAGTTCATCCCCGACAGCCCCAAGATGCCCTACAACATGAAGAAGCTGATCAAGACCGTGGTGGACACCGGCAGCTTTTTCGAGGTGGCCAAGGGCTGGGGCAAGAACATGATCACCGCCTTTGCCCGCTTCGGCGGCATGTCGGTGGGTATTGTGGCCAACAACCCCATGCAACTGGCCGGCTGCCTGGACATCGACGCCTCGCGCAAGTGCAGCCGCTTCGTGCGCTTCTGCGACGCCTTCAACATCCCGGTGGTCACCTTCGTGGACGTGCCCGGCTTCCTGCCCGGCCTGCAGCAGGAATACGGCGGCATCATCACCCACGGCTCCAAGGTGATCTACGCCTATTGCGAGGCCACCGTGCCCCTGGTCACGGTGATCACCCGCAAGGCCTATGGCGGGGCCTATGACGTGATGGGCTCCAAGCACCACGGGGCGGACATCAACTTCGCCTACCCCACCGCCGAGGTGGCGGTGATGGGGCCCGAGGGCGCGGTTAACATCGTGTTCAGGAAAGAACTGGCCGCCGCCGAGGATAAAGCGTCGGCCTATGAGGAGTTGGTCAGCGAATACCGCAGCAAGTTCGCCAGCCCCTACCGCGCCGCCGAACTGGGCTACATCGATGAGATCATCCTGCCCAGCCAGACCCGGGGCAAGGTGATCCGCGCCCTGGAGGCCCTGAAGAACAAACGCACCTTCCGGCCCGTGCGCCGCCACGGCAACGTGCCGCTGTAAGGAAAAGACCATGAGCAAGAGCTTTTCGGAACAATTAATGGCCTGGCAGGCCGGCGTGGACAAGATGCTGGCCAAGCGGCCCGAGCGCAAAGATGAATTCAGCACCCTGAGCGGCCTGCCCGTGGAGCGGGTGTATCTGCCCGGCAGCCCGGACGAGGCCTATGCCGCTGACCTGGGCCTGCCCGGCGACTATCCCTACACCAGAGGGGTGCAGCCCACCATGTACCGCGGCCGGCTGTGGACCATGCGCCAATACGCGGGATTCGCCAGCGCGGCCGAATCCAACCGGCGCTACCGCTATTTGTTGGAACAGGGCCAGACCGGCCTCAGCGTAGCTTTCGACCTGCCCACCCAGATCGGCTATGACGCGGACCACGAACTGGCCCAGGGCGAGGTGGGCAAGGTGGGGGTCTCCATCAGCTCGCTCAAGGACATGGAGACCCTGTTCGACCAGATTCCCCTGGACAAGGTCTCCACCTCCATGACCATCAACGCGCCGGCGGGCATCCTGTTGGCCATGTACATCGCGGTGGCCGAAAAACAGGGTGTGGAGTCCTCGGCGCTGCGGGGCACCATCCAAAACGACATCCTCAAGGAGTACTCCTCCCGGGGCACTTACATCTTTCCGCCCAAGCCATCCATGCGTATCATCACCAACATCTTCGAGTATTGCGCGGCCGAGGTGCCCATGTGGAACACCATCAGCATCAGCGGCTATCACATCAGGGAAGCCGGCTCCAGCGCGGTGCAGGAGGTGGCCTTCACCCTGGCCAACGGCATGGCCTATGTGCAGGCCGCCCTGGATGCCGGGCTGGAGGTGGACAAGTTCGGCCCGCGCCTGAGCTTCTTCTTCAACGCCCACAGCGATTTCCTGGAGGAGGTGGCCAAGTACCGCGCCGCCCGGCGCATGTGGGCGCGCATCATGAAGGAGCGCTTCGGGGCGGCCAACCCCAAGAGCCAGATGGTGCGCTTCCACACCCAGACCGCCGGCTGCAGCCTGACCGCCCAGCAGCCCACCAACAACATCGTGCGGGTGGCCTTCCAGGCCATGAGTGCGGTCTTGGGCGGCACCCAGAGCCTGCACACCAACTCCATGGACGAGGCCCTGAGCCTGCCCACCACCGAGGCGGTGACCATCGCGCTCCGCACCCAGCAGGTGATCGGCTACGAGACCGGGGTCACCGACACCGTGGACCCCCTGGCCGGCTCCTACTACATCGAGCATCTCACCGACGAGATCGAGCAAAAGGCCAACGAATATATCGCCACCATCGACGAGATGGGCGGCGCGGTGGAGGCGGTGGAACAGGGCTACATCCAGCGCGAGATCCAGGAGGCGGCCTACCAGTACCAGCGGGCCGTGGAGGAAAAAGAGCGCATCGTGGTGGGGGTCAACCAGTTTCAGAGCGAGGAAAAGCCGCCCAGCGACATCCTGCGCGTGGACCCCAAGGTGCGTGAAGAGCAGATGGCCGCCCTGGAGGCGCTCAAGGCCGAGCGCGACGGCAAAGCGGTGGAGGCCGCCCTGGGCGAGCTCCGGGAGGCGGCCATCAACGACGCCAATCTGATGCCCCACATCCTGACCTGTGTGAAAACCTATGCCACCCTGGGCGAGATCTGCGACACCCTGCGCGGCGTGTTCGGCGAGTACCAGGCGCCCACGACCATCTAGGAGGGTAAGACATGCGTAAGATAAGAGTTCTAGCGGCCAAGCCCGGCCTGGACGGTCACGACCGGGGGGTCAAGGTTATCGCGGCGGCCCTCAGAGACGCGGGCATGGAGGTGATCTACACCGGCCTGAGGCAGACGCCGGAGCAGATCGTGAACACCGCCCTGCAGGAGGACGTGGACGTAATCGCCCTGTCCATATTGTCAGGGGCGCATGACTATCTCTTCCCCCAGGTGATGAAGCTCCTGGAAGAGCGCGAGGCCGGCGACATCCTGGTCATGGGCGGCGGGGTAATACCCGAGGAAGACGTGCCGGCCATGAAGGAGGCGGGCATCGCCGAGATCTGCGGACCGGGCACCAACACCCAGGACATTGTCAAATTCATTCAGGAGAACGTGAAGCTCTCCTAGACCAATCATCATTGTTGCGCGACCCGGGCTGCTCATTAGGTGGCCCGGGTTTTTTATGGGGGAGGGGGATAAGAGGCTGTTAAGGAGTGTTGCTGGTTCTGCCTGGCGTCAAATAAATCCTCTGCCATCCCTTTCAGGCAGAGATTGCTTCGTCGCAAGGCTCCTCGCAATGACAAATTTCACTCCATATCGTAATTCTTGGGTGGCCCGGACAACTTGTTGTCCGGGTGCCGCAGGCACAAGAGGTAGGGAAGGTGGCAGGTGGCTGTTTGGCGCCTAACAGTTATGACCTGGCCCTGGGGAGGAATGGACGGTCTTTTCTCTATATCCACTCAGAAAACGTGGCAATCATCCCCTTCCTCCCAACCCACGGAAAAGAAAAGACGGCCATCTTACCGGCCGCCTT
>JANQFN010000280.1 GCA_028277825.1 Desulfarculaceae bacterium | reverse complement strand
GCTGGCCATCTGGTTCAGCGGCGTGGGCGCCCCGTAATAGTCGGCGCGCACCGCGTCCAACAGCGACACCGAAGCGCGTCCGGTGCGCACCCGGTTGAAATCGCGGCCCAAGGCCTCCAGGGCCTTTTCCATCAGCCCCTTGGCTTCTGATTTGGTGTCCTCTATCATGGCTATACCTCCACCCGGGAGCCCATTGGCTCTCCCAAGAGCACTCGCTTAATATTACCCTGCTCCAGCAGATTGAACACGATCACCGGCAGGTTGTTGTCTCCGGCCAGGCTGATGGCGGTGGCGTCCATCACCTTTAGATGACGGGCCAGCACCTCGTCGTAGGTTACTTTGGGCAGTTTGACCGCGTCCGGGTTGGTAACCGGGTCTTTGTCGTAGATGCCGTCCACCTTGGTGGCCTTTAACAGCACCTCGGCGTTGATTTCCTCGGCCCTGAGTGCCGCGGCGGTGTCGGTGGAAAAATAGGGATTGCCGGTGCCGGCGGCGAAGATGACGATGCGCCCTTTTTCCAGGTGCCTCACCGCCCGCCGGCGGATATAGGGCTCGGCCACTTGGGGCATGTTGATGGCGCTCATCACCCGGGTGGGCACCCCGGCCGCCTCCAGGGCGTCCTGCATGGCCAGGGAGTTGATCACCGTGGCCAGCATGCCCATGTGGTCGGCTTGCACCCGGTCCATGCCCTGGGCGCTTTCCGACACCCCCCGGAAGATGTTGCCCCCGCCCACCACCACGCCCAGCTCCACGCCCAGCTTCTGGGCGGAGATCAACTCGCCGGCCACATAGGACAGCACCGCGGGCTCGATGCCAAAGGAGGACTTGCCCATCAAGGCCTCGCCGGAGACCTTTAACAACACCCGTTGGTAAGCGGGCGATTGGGCCATATGATCCTCCTTGGCTTTTTAGGCGGTTAGCTTTCCTCGCCCAGGACGAAGCGGCTGAAGCGCCGAATCTGCACGTTCTCGCCGGTCTTGGCCCGCAACTCGTTGACCAGGTCCTCGATGGTCAGGTCGCTGTCCTTGACAAAGGCCTGACTCATCAGACAGCTCTCGGCCACGAACTTTTTGAGCTTGCCCTCGATGATCTTGTCCACGATTTTCTCGGGCTTGCCCTGCTCCAGGGCCTGGGCCTTGTAGATGGCCTTTTCGCGCTCCACCACCTCTTCGGGCAGGTCCTCGGCGCTTACGCACAGGGGATTGGAGGCGGCGATGTGCATGGCCACGTCCTTGGCAAAAGCGGAAAACTCATCGGTCTTGCCGGTGAAGTCGGTCTCGCAGTTGACCTCCACCATCACGCCCAGCTTGCCGCCGGCGTGGATGTAGCTGGCGATCTGGCCCTCGCTGGCGGTGCGGCCGGCGCGCTTGGCGGCCACCGACAGCCCCTTTTGGCGCAGCCAGTCCACGGCCTTTTCCATGTCGCCGTCGTTTTCGGTCAGCGCCTTTTTGCAATCCATCATACCGGCGTTGGTCTTGTCTCTGAGTTCCTTGACCATGGCAGCGGTGATGCTCATGGGATTTCGCTCCTTAATTTGGTCTCGCGGCCCCGTCACGCTGGGGCGATGGGCCGCGGCTTTTTCGCTGGTGCGCTCTGTTTATCAGGCCTCGGGCTTTTCCTCGCCCTTAGTCTCGGCCTCGGCTTCGATCTCGGCCACAGCTTCGGCCGCCTCGGCGGCCTCTTGTGCTTTGTCCTCGGCCGGCGGGGCCTCGCCCTTTCGGATCACCACCACCTCTGGGCCCTGCTGTTCCTCGGCGCGGCCCACGGTCAGCTCGGGCATGTCCTTGGGCATCTTGACCTCTTCGGCCGGGGCTCCGCCGCGCTGTTCGCGCAGGGCCAGGCCGTCGTTGACCGCGTCAGCCACCGCCGCGCTGATCAGGCGGATGGCGCGGATGGCGTCGTCGTTGCCCGGCACCAGGTAGTCGATGCCGTCGGGATCGCAGTTGGTGTCCACGATGGCCATGATGGGAATCTTCAGGCGCTGGGCCTCGTTGATGGCGATCTTTTCCTTTTTGATGTCCACCACGAACACCACCGCGGGCAGCTTGTTCATGTCCTTGATGCCGCCTAGGTTGCGCTTGAGCTTGTTCAGCTCACGCATCAGGCCCATGGCCTCTTTCTTGGGGTAGTTGTTGATGGATTCATCGGCCACGATGCCTTCCAGCCACTTGTAGCGCTCGATGGACTTTTTGATGGTCTGGAAGTTGGTGAGCATGCCGCCCAGCCAGCGGTGGTTGACGAAATACTGTCCGCAGCGCTGACTCTCTTCAAAGATGATGTCCGCCGCCTGGCGCTTGGTGCCCACGAAAAGCACCTCGCCGCCTTTGGCCACAGCCTGGGTTACGAAGTCATAGGCGGTCCTGAGAAACTGGACGGTCTGCTGAAGATCGATGATGTGAATGCCGTTGCGCGCCCCGAAGATGTAAGGCTTCATCTTGGGGTTCCAGCGCCCGGTCTGGTGGCCGAAATGAACTCCAGCCTCCAATAGCTGACGCATGGTAACGTAAGCCACGTTGGTCCTCCGTTCTTGGTTGTTTTCCTCCGCTTTCCTCAACCGAAGCCGCCCACCGGCGCGTGCCGGCACCGGGCCCTCCGTCCGAAAGCGTGTGTATTTGTGAGCCGCGCAAGAATATCACAGCGGTCCCAACCTGGCAAGGGGCTCACCAGGCTGGGCCGCATGCTTTTTTTAGGAGCGGTAATCGGCGTTTAGGCGCACGTAGTCCTCTGTGAGGTCCGAGGTCAAAAGCCAGTGCTCACCTTGGCCCAAACTCAACTCCAAAAGCAGTTCGTAGCGGGGCCCGGCCATGGCCGCAGCAGCGCGCTTTTCCGCCTCCGGCCCCTCCGGGGCCGCACCCCGGGCCACCACCACCCCGCCCAGGCTGAGGGTGGTCAACTCGGGCTCATAATCCAGGCCGGCCCGGGCGGCCTCGGCCCCGGCGGCGCTGAGGATTCGGCCCCAGTTGGGATCGCCGCCGGCGAAAGCAGTCTTGACCAGGGGCGAGTGGGCGATGGCATAGCAAAAGGCCCGGGCCTGGTCTTGGTCCCTGGCCCCGACCACCCTGACCCGCACCAGGTGGGAAGCGCCCTCGCCGTCGGCCACCAGCATGGCGGCCAGGTCCTGGCATACCGCGGTGACCGCCCCGCTGAGCCAGGCCAGGTCCGGGTCGCCGGCCTCCAGCAGGGGATTTTTCGCCTCGCCGCTGGCCATGATCAGGGCGGTGTCGTTGGTGGAGGTGTCGCCGTCCACGGTGGCCCGGTTGAAGGAAAGCTCCACCGCCTTGGTGAGCACCGAGGCCAGGGCCGCCGGGGTGGCGGCGGCGTCGGTGAGCAAAAAGCAGAGCATAGTGGCCATGTCCGGCCGGATCATGCCCGCGCCTTTGGCCAGGCCCAGCACCGTAACCGGTTTGCCGCCGATCAGGGCCTCGCGGCGGGCCATCTTCTTGAACACGTCGGTGGTCATGATGGCCCCGGCGGCTTCTGAAGTGCCCTCCGGCGCCAGGCCGGCGGCCAGCTTGGGTATTGCCCGATTCACCTTGTCCGCGTCCAGCACAAGGCCGATCACCCCGGTGGTTCCGATGCCCGTCGGTTGTGGTATCGCCAGGAGCTCCCGG
>JANQFN010000270.1 GCA_028277825.1 Desulfarculaceae bacterium | reverse complement strand
GTGATCTACGCGGTGATCCTGGTGGTGTGCACCGTGGGCCTGCCCGAGGGCATCTTCCACTACCTGGCCCGTAAATACACCCAGTTCGAGCGCTGGGCTGAGGTGGAAAAATGAGCGGCGAAGTCATCCTGGAGGCCCGCGGCCTGTCCCGCGCCTTTGGCGGGGTCAAGGCGGTGGATGAGGTGAGCTTTGAGCTCAACAAGAACGAGGTCTTGGGCGTGATCGGGCCCAACGGCTCGGGCAAGACCACCCTGGTCAACCTCTTGACCGGCTTCGTCAAGCCCAACAGCGGCAAGATCTTTTACCAAGGCAAGGACATCACCGGCCGCTCCCCCTACAAGGTGGCGGATTTGGGCATCGCCCGCTCCTTCCAGATGGTCAAGCCCTTCTATCAACTCCCCGCCTTCAAGAACCTCAACGTGGCCCTGTACTCGCCCCGGGTGCGCCGCCTGGCCGGGGGCCGCTACGGCGACCGCGACGCGGTGGCCAAGGACCTGCTGGAAGAAGTGGGTTTTGAGCGCGACTCCTGGGTGATAAACCAGCAGGCGGCCAGCCTGCCCCACGGCTATCTCAAGCGCCTGGAGTTGGCCAAGTGCATGGCTCTCAGGCCCGAGGTGCTGGTCTTGGACGAGCTGTTTTCGGGCCTGTCCCTGGCCGAGGTGGCCTCCATGGTGCCGGTGATCGAAAAGCTGGTGGCCCAGGGCAAGACCCTGATCATGGTGGAGCACCGCTTGAAGGAGCTGTTCCGCATCGCCGACCGGGTGATCGTCTTGAACTTCGGCCAAAAGATCGCCGAGGGCCTGCCCGCCCAGGTGATGGAGGACCCCCAGGTCAAGGGCGCCTATTTGGGCACCGAGGCGGAGGACTAGGCCGTGCTTAAGGTAAACGACCTCATCGTCTTTTACGAGAACGCCATCGCGGTCAACGACCTCTCCCTTCAGGTGCGCTCCGGCCAGATCGTGGGCATCATCGGCTCCAACAGCGCCGGCAAGACCACCTTGATGAACACCATCAGCGGCCTGATTCTGGACATGCGCATAAAAGAGCAGCGCAAAGGCGGCGAGCGCATCACCGTCATGGGCACGGTTTCCTTTGACGGCGAGGACATCAGCGAGATGCCCGCCTATGAACGGGCCCAGAAGGGCATCGTGCTCTGCCGCGAGCGCCACCCCATCTTCCCGGACTCCTCGGTGCAGGAGAATTTGAAGATAGCCGGCTATCTGCGCACCCGGGCCCAGGTGAAGCAGGGCGTGGAGCAGGCCTTTGAGTTGTTTCCCAACCTGGCCCGCTGGCGGCGGCGCAAGGCGGGTTTCCTGTCCGGCGGTGAGCAGCAGATGCTGGCCATCGGCATGGCCATGATGGTGGGCCCCAAGCTGCTCCTGTTGGACGAGCCCCTGTTGGGCCTCAGCCCGGCCATGCAGAACCAACTGGTGGACGCCATCAAGGACGTGAGCAGCCAGACCGGGGTGACCCTGGTGATCGCCGAACAGTTCGCCCGGCCGCTGCTGCCCTGGCTGGATTTCGCCTATGTCATTGAAAACGGCATGCTCACCCTCACCGGACCGGGGCCCGAGCTGATGCACAATCCCGAGATCAAGTCGGCCTACTTCGGAGTATGAGCAGCATGTTGACCAACCTCGATCCGGTGGTGGAGCTTACGACCATACCCGAGACCTTCGCCCGGGTGGCCGCACTGGAGCCGCAAAAGCCCGCGGCCTGGTATCTGGGCACGCCCTTCACCTACGCCCAATTGGATGAGATGAGCAGCCGCCTGGCCGCGGGCCTGGCCGCGCGCGGGGTGGAGCCGGGCAACCGGGTGATCGTCTATCTGCCCAACAGCGTGCAGTGGCTGATCGCCTGGCTGGGGGTGGCCAAGGCGGGCGCGGTGGCGGTGCCCATCACCCCCATCTACACCCCCTTTGACGTGGCCTACATCGCCGGCGACACCGATGCCCAGGCCATCGTGTGCAGCGACCGCAACTACGGCTACGTGATGCAGGTGCTGCCCGAAACCGGCATCCACACCGTGGTGGTCAGTTCCATGGCCGACCTGCTGCCGGGCTACAAGCGCTTATTCGGCTGGGCTTTTGACAAGGTGCCCACCGGCAAGGTGGGCAAAGAGGCCCACACCGTGTGGCTCAAGGACCTGCTCAAACAAAGCAGCGGCGCGCCGCCGGCCTTGAACGCCGATCCCGCGGCCATGGCCGAGATCATCTACACCGGCGGCACCACCAAGCACCCCAAGGGAGTGCCCATCAGCCATGAACTGCTCTTAAACTGCGCCCACGAGCAGATAGCCACCAGCGCCGCCTTGTTTGAGGTGCAGGGCAACGTGGTCATGGGTTCCGCGCCCCTGTTCCACATCCTGGGCCAGACCACCGCCCTGGGCACCATCCTGGTGCACGGCGGCTGCATCATCTTGCAGCCCAAGGTGAACCTGGACGCCCTGATGGAAGCGGTGAGCCGGCACCAGGCCACCACCTTCATCGGGGTGCCGGCCCTGTACCGCATGATCCTGGAGCACGACCGCCTGGACCTATACGACCTCAGTTCCCTCAAATACTGCTTCAGCGGCGGCGACGTGATGCCCCTGGAGTTGCAGGAGCGCTGGCAAAAGCGTTTCGGCCAGCCGGTGTACATCGGCTATGGCGCCAGCGAAACCGTGGGCGGCGTCTCCATGACCCCGCCGGGAGATGAGGCGCCTTCCGGCTCCATGGGCCGGGTGCTGGGCAGCAAGGAAGTGCTGATCGTAGACCCCATCGGCCTGGAGCCGGTTGCCCCCGGCGAGCCCGGCGAGATACTGGTGCATTCCGCACCCATGGTGGAGGCCTACTGGAACAAGCCCGAGGAGACCGGGGAGGCCTTCGTGGAGATCGGGGGCAAGCGCTTCTACCGCACCGCCGACGTGGTGCGCCAGGACCAGCAGGGCTATTTGTATTTCGTGGACCGCACGGTGGACACCATCAAACACAAGGGCTACCGGGTGAGCGCCTCGGAGATCGAGTGTGTTTTGCAGGACCACCAGGCGGTGGTGGCCTCCTGCGTGGTGGGGGTGCCCGATGAAAAAGTGGGCGAGCGCATCAAGGCCTTCGTGGTCCTGAAAAAGGACATCAAGGGCATCACCGGCTACGACCTGATCGCCTTTTGCCGTGAGCGCATGGCCAACTACAAGGTGCCCCAGTACATCGAGTTCCGGGACATGCTGCCCAAGTCCAAGGTGGGCAAGCTGCTGCGGCGCGAGGTGCGCGGCGAGGAGGCCAAGCGCCTGGAGGAGTAGCCACCCGCGTAAGCCGTCATGCTGGATCAACTCTACAGCCAAGAACACCATATCTTCCGCGAGGCCTTTCGGCGTTTCGTGGCCGCCGAGGTGACCCCCAATGCCCCGGCCTGGGAAGCGGCCGGCCTGGTGCCCCGGGAGCTGTGGCTCAAGATGGGCGCGCAGGGCTTTTTATGCCCCTGGCTGCCCGGGGAGTACGGCGGCCTGGGCCTGGACTTCCTCTATTCGGTGATCATCAACGAGGAACTGATCCGGGGCGAGGGCTTCGGCGTGGGCGTGCCCCTGCATTCGGACGTGGCGGTGCCCTATATCCTGTCCTACGGGACCGAAGAAGCCAAGCAGCGCTGGCTGCCCGGCTGCGCCAGCGGCGAGGTGGTCACCGCGGTGGGTTTCAGTGAACCCGACGCGGGCAGCGACCTGGCCGCCATCCGCACCACGGCGTTGCCTGATGGCGACGAGTATGTAATCAACGGTCAAAAGACCTTCATCACCAACGGGTATGTGGCCGACCTGATCGTGACCGCGGTCAAAACCGACCCAGCCGCCGGCCACAAGGGGGTGAGCCTGATCCTGGTGCCCGCCCATGCGCCCGGATTCTCCCGGGGCCGCAAACTGGACAAGATGGGCTATCACATGCAGGACACCGCCGAGCTGTTCTTTGAGGACTGCCGGGTGCCCACGGCCAATCTCTTGGGCCAGGAGGGGCGCGGCTTCGCCTATCTCATGGAAAAGCTGCAGCAGGAGCGCCTGGAGGTGTGCATCAAGTGCCAGGTCATGGCCGAGGAGTGCCTGGCCGAGGGATTGTCTTACGCCAAGGAGCGGCCGGTGTTCGGCAAGCCGGTGGGCCTGCACCAGGCCAACGCCTTTCGCCTGGCCGAGATGGCCACCGAGGTGGAGTTGGGCCGCACTTTTCTGGACAGCCTCATCGCCGACCACCTGGCCGGCAAAGAGATCGTGCAGCGGGTCTCCATGGCCAAGTACTGGCTGGGCGAGATGGTCAACCGCATCGCCTACCAGGCCCTGCAACTTCACGGTGGCTACGGCTACATGGAGGAATACCGCATCTGCCGGCTCTACCGCGACGTTAGGGCCCTGTCCATCTTCGCCGGCACCAGTGAGGTGATGAAGTTGATCATCAGCCGCGGCTTGGGACTTCGCGAGTAACCCCCGGCTTCGCCAGCCAGCGTGCCGCTGAACCACATCGGGTCGAAAAGACTTTTACCCTGGTTGAATACTTTTACTCCCGACGTGGCCATTCGGGAGCCCAAGCCTTGGGCCGCCATACTGCGTTGCCGGCTTCGCTCCGACCTCAGCATAGTAATTACTACGCCTCCGGCCGTCGCTCGCCACCGGCGGGCCGCCGGGGGCGATGCAGGTCGAGATGACTACTTTCCCGCCGATCTATTTTGCTCCCGTTGAAACCATCTGGGAGCCCAAGCCTTGGGCCGCCTTGTCTGCCGGCGGCTGGCTGTGCCGGGCTCATCAAAAAAATGCTTTGAGTTAATTGGGGGGCTTGTCTGTCAGGGACCGCCGATTCTGGCTGGCTTCGTCATGCGCCCCTACCTGACCAGTGGTCAGGGCAAAAGCCATTTGATCCGGAAATGCAATTGCCAAATTTGGGGCTCGCTTCAAGTCTCGCAGGGGCGGCAGGCGTGCAGGCGCAGGGCCTGGAAATAGGCGTCTATCTCCGGCGGCACCCCGGTGAAGCGGATCAAATGCAGCCCGTCCTCGCCTCTGACCTCGATCACCTTGGCGTAAAAGTCCTTGGCGGCCAACTCGCCTTCGGCCTCCTTGAGGCTCAGTTTGAGGTTGGTCAGGGGTTCCACCGGTTGGCTCAATTTCACCTCAGCCCCCTTGCCCGACAGGCTGACCAGTTGGCTTTCCTTAATTTGCGAGCCCACATGCTTGCCGGATATGGCCACGTAGAACAGGGGCACCGGCTCATTTAAAGGGGATAACTCCAGGTACTCCCCGGGCAGGTTCAGGTTGAACTCGCCGCCGATGCCGCCCACCTGGAAGATGCGCAGGGCGCTTTCCGCCCCCTTGGGCAGCACCCCCAGCTCACTGTCGATTCTGATCACCCCGCTCAGCTCCCGTTGGATTGACTCCGACACCAGTACCTGACCGCCCACCGCGTAGGACTCGATGCGGCTGGCCAGATTCACTCCGCCGCCCACCACCGCGTACTTGCTGCGCTTGGAGGAGCCGATGTTGCCGGCCACCACCTCGGCCTGATTCAGGCCCACGCCCATCTCCAAAACCGGCAGGCCGTGGTCGGTGTTGTTCTGGTTGACCCGGCCCATGGAAAGCTGCATGACCAGGCCCAGCGGGCGGTGGCCTGCGCCCTGGAC
>JANQFN010000266.1 GCA_028277825.1 Desulfarculaceae bacterium | reverse complement strand
GCACGCCATGACCGAGCAAGTTTCCCCCGGCCTGTTCCGCATCAAGATCCCCTTGCCGGGCAGCCCCCTGAAATACCTCAACTCCTATGTGATCAAGGGGGAGCGCAACCTGGTGGTGGACACCGGGCTCAACCGTAGCGAATGCGAAGCCGCCATGAAACAGGGCCTGGCCCAACTGGAGGTGGACACCGCCGACACCGATTTCTACATCACCCATCTGCACGCCGACCACTTTGCCCTGACCCCCAAGGTGGCCTCTGAGACCAGCCGCATCTACTTCAACCGGCCCGAGGCCGAGATCATCGAGGCCCGCACCGGCTGGGACGCCATGCTGGATTACGGCGATTTGAACGGCTTTCCCCGCCAGGAGCTGCAGGCGGCCCTGGCCAATCACCCGGGCTACAGGTTCGGCTCAGAATGGGTGCCCGAGCTGAGCCTGCTGGACGAGGGCCAGGTGTTTGCAGTGGGGGACTACAATTTCGTCAACCTGTCCATTCCGGGCCACTCCCGGGGCCACACCTGTCTGTGGGAGGCTGACCAGAAAATCCTGGTGGCCGGGGACCACATCCTGGACGACATCACGCCCAACATCCAGTGCTGGTGGGAGGACGACGATCCCCTGGCCAAGTACCTGGCCAACCTGGACCGGGTGGATGCCTTGCAGCCCCAGTTGGTGCTCACCGGCCACCGACGCCTGGTGACCGACTGCGCGCGCCGGGTGGCCGAGTTGAAACAGCACCACGCCGACCGCCTGGCCGAGATCCTGGTAATCCTGCGGGCCGGGCCGGACCACGCCTATTCGGTGGCATCTCAAATGACCTGGGACCTCAAGGCAGACTCCTGGGATGATTTCCCCATCGCCCAAAAATGGTTCGCCACCGGCGAGGCCCTGGCCCATCTGCGCTATCTGCACAACCAGGGCCGCATCGGCCGCGACGAGGCCGCCCGGCCCCTGACCTACGCCCTGGCCGGCCAATAGGCCCTTTATCCGGGCCAAGCTGCAAGAGGGGCTCACGTTGGCTCAGGTAATCGAGGCGGTTGACAAGAAATACGGCCACCGGAATCTATAGGCCTTAGCCTAATATATTTTTTTCATGGGTAGCGGTGTTTAAAAGACCCTGGCCGCGAGATTCCTGCTTAAACCAACCGAAAAGAATTCTGCCTCAGCGGGCACAGCCCGCTGAGGCAGAATTCTTTTGAAAGTTTTTAGGGAGGGGGTCCGGGGGCACCCATTCGGGTGCTTATTCCAACAAGCCAATCTCTACGAACCGACGCTGGTAGCCTGCAAGAGACTTCACCACTAAAGTGCCGCATGGCACTTTTTTCAAAAACCCCCTCCCCCAACTCCTACAAACCCATCTTAGTCAAACCGCGTTCCTGGCGGGACCATTTGGCTTCCACCCGCACCAAGAGGTCCAGAAAGACCTTTTGGCCCAGGAGCTTTTCCATGTCCTGGCGGGCGGCGCTGCCGATCTTTTTGATCATGGCGCCACCCTTGCCGATGATGATGCCCTTTTGCCCTTTGCGCTCCACGTGGATGGTGGCGGTGATGGCCACCGGGTGATGCTCGTCTTCGGGCTCCAGGTATTGCTCCACGGTGACCGCCACGCCGTAGGGGACTTCTTGACTGGTGAGGCGAAAGACCTTCTCGCGGATCAATTCGGCCGCCAGAAACCTGAGGGGCAAGTCGGTGACCACGTCCTCGGGGAACAGGGGCGGTCCATCCGGCAGGGCCGCGGCCAGTTCCTCGACCAGCTCGGCGGTGCCTTCGCCCTCCAAGGCGCTGATGGGCACCAGGGCCCGCCAGTCTCCCCAGGAATCGGCCTCTTCCATCAGCGGCAGCAGGGCGGCCTTCTTGGGGAGCAGGTCGATCTTGTTCAGGGCCAGGACCACCGGCTTGCCCGAAGCGGCCAGGCGGGGGGCGATGGCCCGGCTCAGTTCCATGCCCTTGGCGGTCACCTCGGCCATGAACAGGACCACGTCCACCTCGGCCAGCGCCTCCAGGGCGGTGGCCACCAGGCGCTTGTTCAGGGCGCTGGTGGCCTGGTGCAGGCCCGGGGTGTCCAGGAACACCATCTGCAGGCCGGGCTCGTGGTGCACCCCCAAGAGGCGGTGGCGGGTGGTCTGGGGCTTGTCGCTGGTGATGGCCAGCTTGAAGCCCATGACCTTGTTTAAAAAGGTGGATTTGCCCACGTTGGGCGCGCCCACTATGGCCACGAAACCAGATTTCATGAGGACCTTGTTGGTTTGAGGTTAATTACGTGGGGCTAGCTTACCTGAAGTGGAGAGTGTTGGTAAGGGGGTGGATGCGTTGAGTGAAGGCGGAATATTGAGCAGTCGGGTTATGCAACGTAACAGGGCTATGGCAAGGGCAACTCGGTCCCTTCGTTGAGAGTTTCAATATATTTGTCATATCCATATACGCGGCCATAAGTCCGCCCGGTGACTTCTTTTACTATGCCCAAGCCTTCCAGGTTCTTAAGCGCATTAGTGACGGCTGGCGCTGAGAGCCCCGTTTCCTTCACTAGTTTAGACACGCTGCCCATTGGTACGGCCCGAAGGGCGCGATGCACCATTATTGCCGAACTTGCCGCCCGTCCCAGGTTTTCTTGAATGGCCAATGCATCCTTTTGGAACAAGGCAACAAGGGTTTTTGCGGTTGCTACCGCGTTCTCCGCGGTTTCTCTCACCCCCCTGAAAAAAAACTCCAGCCAAGACTCCCAGTCGCCGGTCATTCTTACATGCTGCAGGAAGTCGTAATATTGGTCCCGGTTGGTTTTAAAAAACAAACTGAGGTACAAAAGAGGTTCGCCCAAGATCCCCTCGGAACATAACAGCAATGTAATGAGCAAGCGGCCCAACCTTCCGTTACCATCCAGGAAGGGATGAATTGTTTCGAACTGCACGTGAGTCAGGGCTACTTTGATCAGTACCGTGGCGTTGACGGGGTCTCCGTGAATAAATTTTTCCAGATCGCCCATGCAACCGGCAACGTCCTCCGGCGGAGGAGGCACAAAAATGGCGTTCCCCGGCCTTGAGCCTCCAATCCAGTTTTGACTGCGCCTGAACTCGCCGGGGCTTTTTTCACTGCCCCGCCCCTTTTCCAACATAACTCCGTGGATTTCGCGCAGCAGGCGCAGAGATATCGGAAACCCTTCCTTCAATCGGTTCAGGCCGTGGTTCATTGCCGCGATATAGTTTGAAACCTCCTGCACCTCATCCAGGGGTACGCCCGGCATTCCCTCGGATTCATAAAGCAGTAAGTCGGACAAGGACGACTGAGTGCCTTCGATTTGTGATGATAGAACCGCCTCTTTTCTGACATACATGTATATAAAGAGACTAGTGTCAGGCAATAAGGTGGAAATGCTGTCGAGGCGTCCCAGGGCAAGCAAGCTTTTTTCCAGTAAGCTATCTAATTCGGGATTTAGCTTAAGTGCCGGCTTGGGAGGAAGGGGATCGGGAATATAGGCCTTGTAGTGTTCGCCAGCAACTGAACAACCAATTAATCTTCCTGGAGTTTTTCTTTTCAAAAACACCTCCAAACCAGATTTAAACAAACTTTATATTGGTTCCTCAAAATTAATGTTTTAGGGCTTAAACTTTAATTTGGTCTCAGGTTATAACATGAGTGGCGCCCGAACAAGTATTATTTACAACCACAGTTATTTGGCCTTAAAAAATACCGATCCCTTGCGGCTATCGAATCCTTTTCTTTCGGGGGCGGAGCGGGCTGCTCGGTTTTGCTTGCCTAATTGAACAACCCCGCCGCAAGCAGCGGGGTATCAAGAGGAAAATTTTAGCTTTACAACGCGGCAAGCCGCGGGGAATGAACCCCCGCATGGGGGTCCAACTGGTCCCCATAATGACCACTATTTCTGTAAAGGAAAATGAGCAGGTAAGCCCCAGCCTACTCCCACACCGCGGTGGACATCTCGGGATTGTTCAGGATGTCATCCCGCAGGCGCCGGCGCAACTCCACGGCCACCGGCCCGGGCTGGCCCCCGTCCACGGCGCGGCCGTCGATGGTGCTCACCGGCAACACGTCCAGGGTGGTGCCGAACAGCATGACTTCCTTGGCCGCCTTCAGGTCGCTCACGGTCAAGGCCCGGCGCTCGCTGCCGGCCAGGAGCCCCTCGGCCACCAGGCCCGCGGCCAGTTCGGTGGCCCGGCGCACGGTGGTGCCCTCCAGGATGTTGCCCGGCAGGGGGAGCAGCAGGCATCCGTCCGGGCTCACCAGGCCGATGTTCTCGGTGGAGCCCTCGGCCAGGTAGCCCTCGGTGTCCAGGCATACGGCAAAATCCCAGCCCTGCTGCACCGCCTCGCGTTTCAAAAGCACGTTGGGCAGGTAGTTGCACGACTTGACCGAGGCGAAAAAGCCGCTTTTGCCCGGCACCCGGCTGATGCCCACCTGCACTCCGTTGGCATAGGTCTCCGGCGGCAGGGGGTGGATGTAGCCCACCATCAGATAGAGGCCGGGTTCGGGGCATTCGAAGGGGTTGGTAGTGAAACCGCCCGGGCCGCGGGAGAGGTATATCCTGAGCATGCAGTCGCGCTGACCGCCGGCCCGGATCACCGCCCGGGCCAGGCCGGTGAGTTCCTCCCGGCTGATGGGCAGCTGCAAGTGGATGCTGGCCGCCGAGCGCTCCAGCCGGTCCAGATGGCGCTCGAAGAGATAGATGCGCCCGGCCTCGCACTTGGTGGCCTCGAAGACGCCGTCGCCCCGGTGCACCAGGTGGTCGTCGATGGGCACGCTCATCAGCCAGGGCTGGGTGACGATGCCTCCCAGCCAGTTGGAGTACATGGCCAGGTAGTCGTCATCGGCCCAGGGCCGGGGCAGCTCCTGGAGGCGCCCGATGGCCTGTTCTTCGCTCAATATGTCCGGGGGGTGTTGCTTAGGCATGCATCAGACTCTACCCCCCGGCCCCTGCCCGGGCAAGATATTTAAGCGGCGTTTCCCGGCGGCTAGCCCGGATATTTCACGAAGGTTGGACGGCATTGGCGATGCGGGTAGCATTTATCGGTGTGTTATGAAAAAAACGTCTACGCTATCAGTGTACAGT
>JANQFN010000239.1 GCA_028277825.1 Desulfarculaceae bacterium | reverse complement strand
GGGCCAAGGCCTCGCCGGTGCTCTGTGCCGCCGCGGGAGACGGCGAGGTGCTGGTGGACACCGTGGGCACCGGCGGCGACGGGGCCGGCACTTTCAACGTCTCCACCACCACCGCCTTTGTGGTGGCCGGGGCCGGGGTAAAGGTGGCCAAACACGGCAACCGGGCGGTGTCCAGTTCCTGCGGCGCCGCCGATCTCCTGGAGGAGCTGGGCGTACCCCTGGATTTGACTCCGGAGCAGATCGGGACCTGCATCGACCAAGTGGGTATTGGTTTCCTCTTTGCCCCCATGCTGCACGGCGCCATGCGCCACGCCATCGGGCCGCGCCAGGAGATCGGGCTGCGCACCATCTTCAACCTGTTGGGGCCCCTGACCAACCCGGCCGGGGCCAACGCCCTGCTGGTGGGGGTGTACGACCCCAGGCTGGTGGAGCCCCTGGCCCAGGTCCTGGGCCGCCTGGGCGTGGAGCGGGCCTTTGTGGTGCACGGCGAGCCCGGCCTGGATGAGATGACCGTGACCGGTGCCACCCAGGTGGCCCACTACCATCAGGGCCGGGTGACCCTGGACACGGTCACCCCCGAGGACCTGGGGCTCCAGCGCGCCGGCCTGGAGGAAATCGGCGGCGGCGGGATTGAAAAGTGCCGGGAGCACACCCTGGCCGTGCTGTCGGGCAAGGACGGACCCCGGCGGGACATGGTTCTAATGAACGCGGCCGCCACCCTGGTGGCCGCGGGCAAGGCCGCGGACCTGGAAGAGGGCATGACCCTGGCCGCCGAGTCCATCGATTCCGGCGCGGCCCTGGCCAAGCTCAACCAACTGGTGTCTCTGGGCCAGGAGTTGCGTGCGCAAGCGGAGGTGGCCTGACCATGAGCCTTGGCGTTCTCAAGCGCATCCTGGAGCACAAGCGCCTGGAGGTGGCGGCGCTGAAGCGGGAGACCGACCTGGCGGAGCTGCGCCGCCGGGCGGAAGCGGCCCCGCCGCCCCGTGACTTTCTGGCCGCCTTGCGACAGGCCAAGGGCCACGCCCTGATCGCGGAAATCAAGCGGGCCTCGCCCTCGGCCGGCCAAATCGCCGCCGGCGTAGACCCGGCAGGGCAGGCCCGGCTCTACGCGGGGGGCGGGGCGGCGTGTCTGAGCGTGCTCACCGACCAGAAATTTTTCAGCGGATCGCTGGCGGACATGCAACAGGCCCGGGCGGCGGTGGCGCTGCCGGTGCTTAGGAAGGATTTCATCATCGACCCGGCCCAGGTGGATGAGGCCCGGGCCGCCGGGGCTGACGCCATATTGCTCATCGCCGCCGCCCTGGAACCAAGCCTATTGTCAGAACTCTATCAGCAGGCGCGGGGACTGGGCCTCACCGTGCTTTTGGAGGTGCACGCCGCCGAGGAACTGGAACCGGTGCTGGCGCTGGGGCCCCGCCTGGTGGGCATCAACAACCGCAATCTGAAGACCATGCTGGTGGACCTGGAGACCAGCCTGGGCCTGCGGCGCTTGATCCCGCCCGAGGTGACCGTGGTGGCCGAAAGCGGCATCAGCGGTCCGGCGGAGGTGTCGCGCCTGGCCGCCGCCGGCCTGAACGCGTTCCTGGTGGGCAGCCATCTGATGCGCGCGCCAGACGCCGGCGCCGCCCTCCGGGAACTGGTGGAGGCCGCCTGATGGTGCAGGTGAAGATATGCGGCATCACCAGCGCCCAAGACGGTCTGGCCGCCGCCTCCCTGGGGGCAGACATGATCGGCCTGGTGTTCGCGCCCAGTCCGAGGCGGGTGAGCCCGGACCGTGCCCGCCAGATCGTGCTTGCCTTGCCGCCCCGCATCAAATGCGTGGGGGTCTTCGTGGACGCCCCCGTGGCTCAGGTGCGCGAACTGCGCGACTACTGCGGTCTGGACTTGGTGCAGTTGCACGGCGCCGAGAGCGAGGCCGAGGCCGCCTCCCTGGGCCGGGGCGTGATCAAGGCCCTGCGGGTGAGCACGGAAAATGGTTTCGACGCCAGAGCCTATGTCGGCGCCACCCTGCTTTTGGACACCCACGTTCCGGGCAGCCTGGGCGGCACCGGCCAGACCTTTGACTGGAGCCTGGCCGTGGAGGCCGCCCGCCGGCGTTCCATAATTCTGGCCGGCGGCTTGAATCCAGACAACGTGGCCTCGGCCATCGAGACAGTTAACCCCCACGCTGTGGATGTTTCCAGCGGCGTGGAATCAGAACCGGGAAGGAAAGATCATGACCGGATCGCCAGCTTCATCCGCCGCGCCAAGGCCGTGGCAGTCTCAGCCCGATAAGGAGGGGCATTTCGGGAGCTTCGGCGGGCGCTATGTGCCCGAGACCCTGATGCCCGCCCTGGCCGAGCTGAGCGCGGCCTACGCCGAGGCCAAGGAAGACGGCCGCTTCCAAGACGAGCTGTCAGAGTTGCTCAGGGATTTCGCCGGCCGCGAAACCCCGCTGTACGAGGCGCGCAACATGAGCCAGCGCCTGGGCCAGGCGCGCATCTTCCTCAAGCGCGAGGATTTGGCTCACACCGGGGCCCACAAGATCAACAACGTGCTGGGCCAGGTGCTGTTGGCCAAACGCATGGGCAAGACGCGCATTATCGCCGAGACCGGGGCCGGGCAGCACGGGGTGGCCACCGCCACCGGCGCCGCCCTGATGGGCATGCAGTGCCTGATCCACATGGGCACCCTGGACATCGAGCGCCAGGCGGTGAACGTGGAGCGCATGCGCATGCTGGGTGCGGAGGTGGCGCCGGTGGAGGCGGGCAGTTGTTCGCTAAAGGACGCGGTGAACGCGGCCATTCGCGATTGGGTGACCAACGTGGCCGACACCCACTACATCATAGGCTCGGTGGTGGGCCCGCACCCCTATCCCATGATGGTGCGCGACTTTCAGGCGGTGATCGGCCACGAGGCCCGCCGCCAGATTCTGGAGCGCGCCGGTCGGCTGCCCGATCTGTTGGTGGCCTGCGTGGGCGCCGGCTCCAACGCCATCGGCCTGTTCCATCCCTTTTTGGACGACGAGGTGCGCATGCTGGGGGTGGAGGCGGCCGGCCACGGCCTGGACAGCGGGGAGCACAGCGCCAGCCTGGTGGCGGGTCGCCCCGGTGTTTTCCAGGGGGCCAGCCTCTACTTGTTGCAAGACGTCCAGGGCCAGGTGCACGAGGCCCATTCGGTGGCCGCCGGCCTGGACTACCCCGGGGTGGGACCGGAGCACAGCCTGCTCAAGGATTTGGAACGGGTCAGCTACACCGCGGTGGAAGACGGCCAGGCGCTCAAAGCCTTTGTGCGCCTCACCCGGGAGGAGGGCATCATCCCGGCCCTGGAGAGCGCCCACGCCCTGGCCGCCTTGGAAGATATTGTGCCCGGGCTGCCGGCGGATTCGATAGTGGTGGTATGCCTCTCCGGCCGGGGGGACAAGGACCTGGCTCAGGTGATGGCCCGCATGGAGGATGCATCATGAAAACCAGCATACCAGAGGCATTCGCCGCCGCCCGCGCCCGGGGCGCCGCCGCCTTCATGCCCTTTGTCACCGGCGGCTTCCCTGACCTGGACACCAGCCTGGAGCTGCTTATGGCCCTGGACCGGGCCGGCGCCGATCTCATCGAGGTGGGCATCCCCTTTTCCGATCCCCTGGCCGACGGGCCGGTGATCCAGCACTCCAGCCAACTGGCCCTGGAGGCCGGAGTGACGCCAGCGGCGGTGCTGGAGTTGGTGGGCCGGGCATCCAAGCGGGTCCAGGCCCCCATGGTACTGATGACCTACTTCAATCCCATGCTGGCCATGGGACTGGAGGAATTTGCCCAAAGGGCCGCCGCCGCCGGCGCGGCCGGGGTGATCATCCCGGACCTGCCCCCGGAGGAGGCCGGTCCCTGGCTGGAGGCGGCCCAGGGCAGCGGCCTGGACACGGTTTTTTTCGCCGCACCCACCACGCCGCCAGAGCGGCTCGGTTTGGTGGCCCAGGCAACCGAAGGCTTTTTGTACTACGTCTCCATGACCGGGGTGACCGGCTCGGACCTGGAGCTGGCCCCGGAACTGCTGGCTGCTATTGAGGCGGCGCGCCGGGCCTGCCCGTTGCCGGTGGCGGTGGGCTTCGGGGTGGCCACCCCGGCCCAGGCGGCCAACCTGGCCCAGGTGGCCGACGGAGTGATCGTGGGCAGCGCCCTGGTCAAGCTGATGCTGGAGGCGGCTTCTCCGGTTGACGGCCTGGCCGCCTGCGGAGAGTTGGCCGGGGGCATCGCCGCCGCCCTGGAAATAGGCGCTTAACAAACCGGCCCCGGGCCTGCTATACAGACACAGCGCACAAACCAATCTGGAGGAGCGACGTGGCTGAAGCGAAACGGGGCCTGTATGTGGTGTTCGAACCGGAGGTGCTGCCCAGCACCGAGGAACTCCGGGCGCAGTTCACCACCAGTTATCCCATCTTTGCCGAGATGGAGGCGGTGGAGTCCAAGTGTTGGTGGGTGGATCAGGCCCGGGGGCAGTGGGGCGCTTTCTACGTCTTCCGCTCGGCCGCCGAGTTGGACGCCTACCTGGCTTCGGAGCGCTGGACCAAGACCATCCCTGAAAAATACGGCTGCGTGCCCACCTGGCAGGTGGTGGAGGCTGGGCTGGTTTTGTCCAAAGAAACCATCACCCAAGCCGAGGACTCCTGGCTGTCCGGGTAGGGTGTTTATGGGGCCCCAGGAAGAAAATCCCCATAAACCGGCTCCTTAAATGGTAAAAATAAAATAGCGGATTGATAAGGGTTGGTTTGCGGAAGCGGTCGACCCAGCCATTTTATACTGCAAAAACTCCATGCCGTCCCGGCCGGGTTGCCCGGCCACCCAGCGGAGAGCGCTGTGTATGCTGGATAAAATAGCCGACAATCCCAACCTGGCCAAGTATGTGGTCAATTTCAAGAAGGGGGAAAACGTCTTCTTGGAAGGTGACCAGACCCAGGAGATGTACGTCCTGGTCTCGGGCAAACTTAATATTCTCAAAGGGGAGCAGGTGATCTCGCAGGTGGTGCAGCCCGGCGCCTTTTTCGGCGAGATGTCCTTTTTGCTGGGCTCCAACCGCACCGCCACCGTGCGGGCCGTCACCGACGTGGAGGCCGTCTGCATCCCCCAGGACAAGATAAGCGACTTCCTCAAGGACTTTCCCGAGGCCCCCCACGAGATTTCGCGGCTGTTGGCCAAGCGCCTGGACCGCACCAGCCAGGTGCTGTTCGGCCTCAAGGAGCTGACCGACCGCCTGCCCGACGCGGTGGTGATCAGCGACGGGGCGGGCAACATAACCGCTTTCAACCGGGAGGCGGGCAAGCTATACGGCAAGGACTGGAACCAGGTGGGCAACACCCCGGCCGAGGATATCTATGAGGATTCCGAGGCCTACCGGGGCCTGGTGGCCAAGGCCCGCGCCGGCACCACGGTGACGGAGGCGCCCTTGACCATCCCCCACCCCATCGACGGGGTGCGTCACCTGGCCCTGAGCCTCTCGGTGCTCTATGACGCCCAGCACAACTTCCAAGGCGTGTTGGCCGTGGCCCGCGACGTCACCGGCGCGGTGAAAAATCGGCGGCGCTTGAATAGGCTGCGCAACTGGCTGTTCATCTCTCTGGGGCTGTTGGTGGTGTCGGGTGCCGCTGCCCTGGTTTTCTCGCCCTATGTGCTTGAAAGCCACCGCCAGTTGAGCCAGCACAAAATAGAGTTCCGCAACGTAATCGCCAAGGACTATGTGCTCTTGAAATCGCTGTTGTCCAAACACCTGGCCGCAGGCAATCAAAAGGGCACCAGCAAGCAGATAGTCAGGTTTTTCGAGGTGCAGGACCCGGCCGCGGCGCCCTACCGGGGAATCGTGATCTTGGACCCGGAAAAGAGGGTGTTTGACGCCCTTTGGGCCCAGGAAGGCCACGATGCCAAAAAGCTGGTGGGCAGCAGCTATGAGCACCTTCCCTTCCGGGGCGACGAGGACTCGCTGCACAAGGTGCTGGTGGCCTATCGCAAGGTGGCCGGCGGCAGTTCCCAGAGCCTGGAAATCGCCTTCGAGATTTTGGACAAGGGCCGGGTGCTGGGTTGGATCGTCTTTGTGCTGGACCCAGAGTTGCTTAAAGAGCGGCACGGCATCGGCCAGGAGGACCTAGAGGGCATGCATTTCAAGCGGCGCTGAGGCGACGGCTTCCGCTCATTCCACCATTGTCCGCATATAACTAAGCGCTCGCCTCCAATTGGAAGCGGGCGCTCTTATCGCCGGGATGGGTCAACTGCCCGGGGCGAAGGCCTTGAGGTAGTTGAGCATTTGAGCCAGGTCGGAGACCTTCACCTTGCCGGCCATGAAGGCGGCCTGGGGGTCGGTCGCGCCGCTGTCGATTTCCGCAAAGGTGGCAGCATCCATCTGCACCAGACAGTCCGCCTCGCCGGTCAGCCCCTCGTTCAGGCTGCATTGGCCCTCGCCGATGCTTAGGGTCCATTGGGCCGGCTGGGCGTCTTCCAGCTCCAGATGGAACACCGCCGACCAGCCGGGCACCGCCTCGGCCTGGAAGCGCTCGGGCAGGGCCTTTATGGCCTCCACCGCGCCGCCGCCCTTTGGCTCCGGCGCCGCCTCGCGCTGTTTGGGCGGCACCGGCTGGCCGCCCTCGGTCATCAGCCGTGAGATGATCTCCCGCATGATCTCACTGGTGCCGGCCACGATGGTGCCGGCGCGGGCATCGCGGTAGAAGCGGGCCATGGGGTATTCCTCCATGAACCCGAAGCCGCCGAAGGCCTGCAGGCACACGTCGGAGACCCGCTTGGCCAGCTCGCTGCCATACAGCTTTGCCATGGAGCACTCGCTCACGCAGGGGCGTCCTTCCTGCATCAACCAGGCGGCGTGATAGGTGAGCTGCCGGCCTGCTTCGATATCGGTGGCCATGTCGGCCAGGCGGTGAGCCAGCACCTGGAACCTGGTCAGGGGGCGCCCGAAGGCGGTGCGCTCCTGCATATAGGACAAAGTCTCCTCCACGCAGAGCTGGGCCGAGCCCACGCCCATGGCCGCGCCGCAGAGCCGCTCCAGGGCAAAGGCCTCCATTATGTAGTAAAAGCCCATGTTCTCCTGGCCCACCAGGTTGCTGTGGGGCACCACTACATCTTCAAAGGCCAGCTCGGCGGTGTCGCCGGAGTGCCAGCCCATTTTCTTGAGCCGCTGGGCCACGCTGACCCCCGGGGCGTCACGGTCCACCACTATCAGGCTGATGCTGCCGGCCCCGCCCTCGGGGTTGGTCTTGCAGGCCAGGGTGAAGAAGTTGCCGTCAGCGCCGTTGGTGATGAAGGTCTTGGCCCCGTTGATCACCCAGTTGTCGCCCTCGCGCACCGCCTTGGTGCGGATGGAGGCCACATCAGAGCCGGTGTCGGGCTCGGTGATGGCCAAAGCACCCACCTTGTCGCCGCTGATGGAGGGCGCCAGGTAGTTCTGTTTCAGCTCCTCGCTACCCTGCTGGTGGATGTGGGCGGTGGCCATGAACTGCTGCACGGAGACCGCGGCGCTAAATCCGCCCATGCGCGAACGGGCCAGTTCCTCCAAAAACACCATGGCGAAGAAAATGTCGCCCTCGCTGCCGCCATACTCCTCGGGATGGGTGATGCCTAAAAAGCCCAGTTGGCCCATCTGTTTGAAGATTTCACGGGGTATGGCCCCGGCTTCTTCCCAGGCCTCGGCGTGGGGCGCCACCTCGTTTTCCATGAAGCGGCGAACCTGGCGTCGAAACTCCTCATGATCGCTGGTCATGTAAACCGAGTGCAATTTTCCCTCCCAGATGTACGCGTGCGGGCGTTTATTTACTCATAGAACAAATGATTACCCTTGGCCTGCTCCCTGAGCAAGTCCGGAGGCTCAAAGCGGGGGCCGCATTTTTGCACCAGCTGCTCCAACCGGGCCACCACCTTGTCGGGTTGGTTGGCGTCCAGGTAATGAAAGGGCCCTCCGCTGAAAGGCGGGAAGCCCAGCCCCAGGATGGCCCCCAGGTCGCCGGTGAGTGGGGAATCTATCACCCCCTCGGCCAAGCAGAGCACCGCCTCGTTGACCATCAACAAGGCCAGGCGCTCCTGGATTTCGCTCACCGCAAAATCCTTTTGCCCCACGCCGCCGAAAAACTGATACACGCTCAGGTTGGGCTGCTTTTTGCCTTTGCCGTTGGGGTAACGGTAAAAACCTTTGTTGTTCTTGCGGCCCTGATAACCGGCCTCCGCCATAGTCAACAGACCCTGGCTGGCCTCCACCCCGCGGGAAGCGAAGGCCTGGGCCAGGCCGATGGAGACATGGGCCACCACGTCCAGGCCCACCTCGTCCAGAAGGGCCATGGGACCCACCGGGAAGCCAAAATCCTTCATGGCCTTATCCAGGGCCTCGATGCGGGCGCCCTCGCTCAATAGGATCAGGGCCTCGTTCAGGTAAGGGGCCAGGATGCGGCTGGTGTAGAAGCCGGGCCGGTCCTTGACCAGGATGGCGGTCTTGCCCTGGCGCTGGCCGAATTTGAGGGCCAGGGCCACCGCCTGGGGATCGGCGCCGTCGGGCACCACGATCTCCAAGAGGGGCATCTTGACCACCGGCGAAAAGTAGTGCATGCCCAGGACCCGCTGGGGATGCTTGGCCTGGGCCGCGATCTGGGCGATGGGCAGGGCCGAGGTGTTGGAGGCGAACACCGCCTCGGGTGAGATAAGTTCTTCGCATTCAGCCAGCACCCGTTGCTTGAGAGCCAGGTCCTCGAACACCGCCTCGATCACCAGGTCGGCGCCTGCAATATCTTCGGGCTTGCTGCTGAGCTGCAGGCGCGACAAGCGGCGGTCCCGCTGCAGCTTGGTGATGGAGCCGGCTTTGAGTTGTTTGGCCAGGCCGGTGTCCACTTCCTTAGCGCAGCCGGCCAACACCGCGGGGTCTATGTCGCGCACCGTGACCGGGCCCAGGCCCAGCGACACCGAGGCGATACCCGCGCCCATGAAGCCGCCGCCCAAGACCGCCAGGCGTTCCACCGGCCGTGGTTCCATGTCCAGGGTCTGCTTTTTGACCTGGTTCATGGCCTTGAACAGCCAGACCAGGTTGCGGCTCACCGGGCCGGTGGCCACCTCACCCAGATAGACCGCCTCCTGGGCCAGGCCGGCGGCCATGCCCTTTTTCAAGCCAATCTCCACGCAGTCCAGGATCATCCCCGGGGCCGGATAATTGCCCCGGGTCTGGGCGGCCACCTTCTTGCGCGTTTTTTTCAGGATTAAATCGCGCACCGGAGGCAGGGCAGCCAGTTTTTCCATCAGGGGCTTTTTTCGCGCCCGCCGCTGCAAGCGGCCCTCGGCCAGAGCCAGGGCGGCCCGGGCCCCGGTCTCGGCGATGCCCCCGGGCGTGGTCAGGCCATCCACCAAACCCAACCGGTAGGCCCGCCGGGCCTGCAACCGTTTGCCGGTCAGCAACAGGGGCAGGCCTTTGATCAGTCCCGTACGCTGTATAAGGCGCTGGGTGCCGCCGCCGGCCGGCAGCAGCCCCACCATCACCTCGGCCTGGCTGAACACCGTGGCCGGATGATCCGAGGCCAGGATGTAGTGGCAGGCCAGGGCCATCTCCAGGCCGCCGCCCATGGCGGCGCCGTGCACCGCGGCTACCACCGGCTTGGGTGAGTCGGCCAGCATGCTCAGCAGCCGGTTGCCCTCGCTGGACAGCCGTGAGGCCTTCTCCGGGGTGTCGTATCCTTCCAGGACGTCCAAATCGGCGCCGGCGATGAAGTTGTCCGCCTTGGCCGAGACCATGACCAGACCCTTGATCCCGGGATCGCTCAACAGCGGCACCAGCTTTTGCTCCACCTCCCCCAACAGGGCGATGGATATGGTGTTCACCGGCTTGGCGGGATGGTCCAGGATGACCAAGGCGATGCCGTCGTCGCGGCGCTGTATGCGCAGGGAGTTGGAAGTCTCGCCCATGGACAGGCTTTCTTGCGTGCTCATGACGCCGCCTCCAGCACCAGGCCGATGCCCACCGCGCCGGCGGCGCAGGCCGCCACCAGGCCGTAGCGGGCCTGTTCCTGCTGCATGCGTTGGCAGCAGTTCATGATCAGGCGGGCGCCAGTGGCGCCGAAGGGGTGCCCCACGCTCAAAGAACCGCCCCAGGCGTTGAGACGCTGAAGATCCACCGCGCCCACCGGCTCCTCTAGACCCAGGCGCTGGCGGCAAAACTCGGGATCGTTCAGCAGCTTGAGCACCGCCAGCACCTGGCCGGCAAAGGCCTCGTGCAGCTCGATCACCCCCACCTGCTCCAACTCCAGGCCGGCGGCGGCCAGGACCCGGGGGACGGTCAGGGCCGGACCCAGGAGCAACTCCTCCAGGGGGTCCAGGGCGGCCACCGACACCGCGCGCACCTGGGCCAGCGGTTCGCTTCCCATCTGTTCGGCCGCCTCCCGGCTCATCAGGAGCATCGCGCCGGCGCCGTCGGTCAAAAAGGAACTGTTGCCGGCGGTGACCGTGCCCAACTTGCGGTCAAAGGCGGGTTTCAGCCTGGCCAGCTTCTCCAGGGTGCTGTCGCCCCGAAAGCCGTCGTCCTCGCTGATGGGTTCCTGGAAGGGCGGCACATAGGCCGGCGCGATCTGCCCGGCCAGGCGCCCCTGGGCGGTGGCCTTGGCCGCCCGTTGGTGGCTCATCAGGGCGTATTCATCCTGCTCGGCCCGGCCGATGCCCAGGCGCTTTACCAGGCGTTCGCAGTTTTCGCCCATCACTTCTCCGGTGGAGAACTCGGCGATGGCGGGCAACTCGGGTAAAAGGTCTCTGACGCCGAGACCTTTGAGCAGACCCAGGTAGCCCAGGAGGCCTTTGGCCTTTTGGGCGGCCACCAGGCGCTTGCGCACAGGCCGGCGCAGGCGGATGGGCACGTCGGAGAGCAGTTCAGCGCCGGCGGCGATGGCCACTTCGGCCTGGCCGGCATTGATGGCCTGCAGGCAGCTGACAAATGATTGCAGGGAAGACACGCAGGCCATGGTCACCGTATAGGCCGGAACCGGGCGGGGCAGCCCGGCACCCAGGGCCACCTCACGTCCCAGATTGGTGGTGGCCGGGTCGGAGACCACGGTGCCCATCACCAAAAGATCCACCGCCTCGGGCGCCAGACGGGTCTTATGCAGCAGGCCGGCCACGGCCATGCGCCCCAGATCGTAAGACATAAGATCGGAAAAGGCCCCGCCGGAGCGCAGAAAGGGGGTGCGGCAGCCGCCGGTCACCACTACCGGTTTAGTTTGTGAAACGCCGGCGGCCATCAAGAACTCCCACGGGGAAAGGTGTGCTGGTTCGCGCCGGTCACCGGGGGCGGGCCGGACCAGGCGCCAGCCAAGAAGAAAACCTGAAAAGGGCAGGGCCAAAACATCGCCTAGATTGTCTTACAAGGCCGCGGCTGCTGGCAAGGAATATGTCGCCCTTCCCAATCTGGAGAGCAAAAGCCCTGAGTGCGCACCGGGCTATTGTTTTGGGGCCGGGCAATTTTGTAAGATCGAGTGAATAAACGGCAAACGACTATTCCAGGGAGGGGGTCTCAAATGACAAGCATGCCGTGGCACGGTTCCAGGTGGCCCGAGGGAGTACCATACGAGGTGGAAAATTATGACCAGCCTCTGTTCCAGGTCTTGGACGACACCGCCGCCGAGTATCCCAATCAGGTCTACACCGTCTTCCAGGACGCCAGCCGCACCTTCGGCCAGGTAAAGGACACCGCCGACCGCATCGCCAACTTCCTGGCCTCCCGGGGCGTAGGCAAGGGCGACCGGGTGGCGATCTTTTTGCCCAACCTGCCCCACTACCCGGAGATATTCTTCGGGGTGCTCAAGTCCGGCGCCACCTGCGTCACCTGCAACCCGCTCTATACGGTGGGCGAACTCAACTTCCAGTTGAACGACTCCGGGGCCAAGGCGGTTTTCGTCATGGACCACCCCGAGTTTTACCCCAACGCCTCCCAAGCGATCGAGGGCACCGGGGTGGAGACCCTGGTGTATTGCAACATCAAGTCCTACCTGCCGGGCATCAAGGGCTTCTTGGGGGGGCTATTGGGCAAAATCCCCAAGGCGGCCAGCCATGACCCGGCCCACTTCAGCTACGATCAAATGATCAAGCAGGCCAGCCCCAGCCCGCCCAGCGTTGAGCTGGACACGGGCAAGGACCTGGCCGCCATCCTCTACACCGGCGGCACCACTGGCGTGCCCAAGGGCGCGGCCCTGACCCACCAGAACCTGATGTACGACCTGGTGGCTTCGGCCGCCTGGATCCGCCTCACGTCGGAAGGGGGCGGACCGGCCCAGCCCCTGCAAAAGGCCGCCCACACCTATCTGGGAGTGCTGCCCTGGTATCACAGCTTCGGGCTGACTCTGTGCATGCTCTCAGCAGCCATGATGGCCGGCCGGGTGGTGTGCATCCCCGACCCCCGGGCCGGCGACCCGCCCTTTACCGACACCATTGCCGCCATCCCCAAATACAAAGTGGACCTGATGATCGCGGTGCCCACCATCTATTCGGCCTTCATCAACCACCCTTTGACCGACAACTACGACCTCACCAGCCTCTTGGCCTGCGGCTCGGGTGCGGCGCCGTTGCCGGCGGAGGTGGTCAAGCAGTTCGAGGCCAAGACCGGGGCGGTGATCTTCGAGGGCTGGGGGCTGACCGAGACCTCGCCGGTGGTTACCACCAATCCCACCAATGTGGAAGACCGCAAGATCGGCTCGGTGGGCATGCCCCTGCCCGGCTGCGAGGTGAAGATCGTGGACATCGAGCAGTCCACCCAGGAACTGCCCCTGGGCGAAGACGGCGAGATCGCGGTGCACGGCCCGCAGGTGATGGCCGGCTACTGGGGCCGCCCGGACGCCGACGCCGAGGTGTTCACCGAGATCGAGGGCAAGCGCTTTTTCCTCACCGGCGACATCGGGCATCTGGACGAGGACGGCTTCGTGGTTATCACCGACCGCAAGAAGGACCTGATCCTGGTAGGCGGCTTCAACGCCTATCCCCGGGAAATCGAGGAGGTGCTCTACACCCATCCCAAAGTGGCCCAGGCGGCGGTGGTGGGCATCGCCGATGACCACACCGGCGAGGCGGTGAAGGCCTTTGTGCAGCTCAAGGAGGGCCAAGAGGCCACCGAAGAGGAGATCATCGAGTTCTGCCGGGATCAGTTGGCCGGCTACAAGCGCCCCAAGTTCGTGGAGTTTAGAGAGGAGCTTCCCACCTCGGTGGTGGGCAAGGTGCTCAGGAGGGTGCTGCGCGACGAGGAGCGCGCCAAGCAACAGGCCTGATAGGTTGAGGCCTCAAACGAACCCCCGCCCCGCAACTGCGGCGGCGGGGGCTTTTAAATGCCCTCTTTCCGGCTACAACAAATAGACGTGCGATGTTCACTATGGTGGCATTGATTTGTCTATTTGATACAGCGGCGGGATTTGGCCTTTGGCCAAATCCCGTGGTTTTCTTTGGGAAGGGGTCCGGGGAAACCCTTTCTTTTTCCCAAAA
>JANQFN010000204.1 GCA_028277825.1 Desulfarculaceae bacterium | reverse complement strand
AAGTTTTATAGGTATGCAGATTGGTTTTTGGGGAAAAACCTCTGACCCGCATGGCTGAAACCAGCCGCAGGTATTCCTGCTCCAGGACAAACACATAACGATAAGCGATGAGCAACAGATAGACGACTTTTTCGGGCATATGCAGCCGATTCAAAGTGTGCCCCAGGGTGGCTATGGTCATGGTTGCGATCAGGGTGATGAATGCCAATACTATGGCATTTGATTTCAAGGTAATTCGGGAGGCCAGCAACAGACCCTCCCGGCTCCAATCAATGGGACCGAAACTGTATAGGGTCGTCCCCTCAAAGGTGATGGGCAGGATCAAAAAGAGCAGCAGATTGAAGCCGTTGATAACCGCAAGCCGTTTGAAGGCGTCTTTCAGGGTCAGCCTGGACAAGAGGAGCAACACCAGGGAAACGACCAGTCCGGCTATCAGGGTGGGAAACTCCTTGGATACTGCCAAGAAAAAGGAAAACAGAGTGGCAAAAACGACCCTCAGCCTGGGGTCCAGGCGATGGATAATGGAATCGCCTTTTGCAAAAGCCTCACTGAGCATATGGCTCGGTTCCCGTGATCAGGCGCGTTTCCGCCGGTAGTTGAAATATGTCCCTATGCCCACCAGGCCCAGGATATAGCCGATAGCACCGGCAATATCTTTGAACGTGGGCCCTCCATCATCTTTTGAGGCTAGTTTGCGCACAATGGGCCGCAGCTTTTTGTCCAGGGCCTTATCCACGATTGCCTGAATTTCACCGGCGGTGATCCCGGTGAGTACTTCCCGGCTGGAAGACGACTCGGCTTGGGCCCCGGGGCCCCCAGCGTGTTTGGTTTCAAGGCCCGGCGCCTTTCCGCCGGCAAAGGCGCTTTCTATCTCATCCAAAGGAACCAAAACCTCGTCCTGATGCCCCATGCCGGCCTTCACCTTGACTCGTAAAGCGGTTCTTTGGGGAATCTTAAAGGAACACGTACCCTGTTCATCGGTGGCAGTGGTCAAAAGCTGTTTCCCCTCCGGATCAAAGACAACCACCTCGGCATTATGGGCCAGGGAACCGTCTCCAAAAGCCGCTTCTATGAAAACCTTCCCCTCCTCTACCCATGCGCTGACAAAAAATTTATGGGCCAAAACCGGAACGGCCGTCAATAGCATCACGGCAGCAACCAGGGTCGTCAGGATGCGCTTGTTGGTTTTATCGAACATATCCTCTGTCCAATTTCATGGTTTTGAATACTGTTGCTCAAACGCAATTCAGCAAAGTCCCCACCTATTTTTGTGCGGCAAAACTGGAGATTGTCTCGGGCTGCACCTTCTTCAGAAAAACCACGCAAAAGGCCGTGATTGTCCCTTCTATGGCCATCACAGGCAGATGGGCGGTAACCACCAGGGCCGACACTTCCAAAAAGCTTTCCTCGGTTAATATCAAAGAGACGGCAACCATGAGGGAGGTCAGCAGAACTGAAAGGGCTCCGCAGGCAAACGCCGCCATAAAGGCAACCTTCATTTCCTTCTGCATCAGTCGGCGGAACAGATAAAAACAAATCACCGCCGGGAAAGCCACATTAAACGTATTCACTCCCAGAACCGTGATCCCTCCGAATTGAAAAAATATCGCCTGCAGAACCAGCCCCACCAAAACGGCGGGGAAGGCCCCCCACCCTAAAAGTAGGCCGAGAATTCCATTGAGCAGGAGATGAACGCTGGATGGTCCAATGGGCACATGAATCAACGAAGCCAGAAAAAACGCGGCAGATAAAATGCCCACTTGGGCCAACCGGTCATAGTCAAGCTTTTTCAACCCAATGGCGCTTCCAGCCACGGTCAGAGCGCCACCGGCTATAAGAACCGGAGCCGAAAGCACGCCTTCTGATATATGCATGGAAAGCTTCCTCGTTGTTGCGGGTCCACTTTTTACTTGTTTTGGCTAATGGGATCTGGGTTGACTCCGCCGTTTGCGTTTCCAAGCCGACCTATCGCGTACTGCGACTACCGGTTCGGGGATAAGAGCCGTGCATCATCTCTGCAGGGTCCTTGGAAGACGGCTGCTTCCCCCCGTTCCGGGACAGTTCTATATCCGCGTCTTGGGCGCATTCCAAGATATGTCGCAGGTATATTTCGGCCCAGACCTGATTCTCCCCCAGGCCCCTTAGCGTGCATTCCACCTCAAAACCGGCACGTCCCAAAACCGAGCGCCAGGAGTCTTCTGCGTCTCCGGCCATGTCATCCCGGGCGTGTACGCCGGCCACCACCATCAGGGGTTTAAGCAGCACACGCTTTACATTCAACCCGTTCAGTTTGCTTGCCACATAACCGATGCCGAATATCCCCTCCACAGCCCCGATCTGAATGGGGACCTCAGGGTAACGCTGTTGCAGCAGTTGCTGCATTTCCTGGTACACACCGGTGGAGTACAGATGATTACCGTGGCCCACATAGACCAGGGCGGCCCCTTTGTCGCGGGCTTCATGTACGTCGCTTTGCAAAGCTTCGACAGCCCGTTTTAAATCCTCGATGTAGGGATGTTCAGTGCCGGGCGCGCCCAACGCCGGACGTCCCAAAGCCAACTTGGAGAAAGGGCGCCATTTGGCCTTGATTGTTTGTATGTCCGCCAAGGCGCTGACGCAATTCTTCAAGTCGTGAAACTCCTCGCCCGCATAGATATGTAGCGGCTGGATTATCTGGGTCTTGTATCCCTCTTCTTGCAGGGCGGCTATGGCCGCAAGGGGTCCTTTGCTTTTTGCTACATACTCAGGAGGCGGGGGGTTGTTAGCCAACCACTCATGGTCAGCCAGACGTTTACGCCAAATGGAGCGCACGATGTTTGAAGTAAAACACACCTCCACCGGACAGGCGAAGGTCTGTTTCACCAACTCAAATACGTTGCTGATGCCGGGCAGGGCTTCTGGCAGACTGGCTCCAAAAGCGGCCAGCACAATCGCTGTTTTACTCACGAATCCTGCCCCTGTTCCTTGGATGTCCCATACTTGACCATATAGCCCCGGGGCGTCACCATCTTTCCCCGGTATACAAAGCTGTTGCTGTTACCCACCAAAACAATGGTGGCCATATCCACCTGGGCCTCGGCCGCGCGGGCCAAGGTGCACAACTCCAGTTCCTGTTCCGGCCGCATGGCCGCCCGTACCACCCCAACCGGAGTCTGGGCTTGGCGGTGGGCTGCAATGATCTGAAGGGCACGCCCCAGCTGCCATTGACGCCCCTTGCTCTTGGGGTTGTACAAGGCAATGACAAAGTCCGCCCCAGCTGCGGCATCAAGCCGCTTTTCAATTACTTCCCAGGGGGTAAGCCGGTCGCTGAGGCTGATGCAGGCGAAATCGTGGGATAGGGGCGCGCCCAACAGAGCTCCGGCCGCGGCCACCGCCGGCACACCGGGCACGGCCTCAACCTCCAGGCCCCGGGGACCGGGCATTATGCCCTTGTCATGTAGCAGCTCAAACACCACCGGGGCCATGGCATAGATACCCGCGTCGCCTCCTGAGACCAGGGCGGTGACCTCTCCGTTGAGGGCCGCTTCAATTGCAGTCCCGGCGCGGTCTATCTCCTTGGTCATGCCGCTGGCGAGAACCCTCTTGCCCTCAAGCACATCTTCAATGTGTCTCAGATAGGTCTTGTATCCCACCACTACGGCGGCTTCCTCAAGCACCTGACGGGCGCGTGCCGTCATATGCTCCAGCCCGCCGGGACCCAGTCCCACCACATAGAGTTTCTCTCTCATATAATTGCCACCGCCGCTGTCGCGTTTTTACTTTTCACTTTGGGCAGGATCAGCCTCCCCTGGTCTGAGGCCAAAAGAGCCGCCGCCTCGCAAACGCTACCCGTGCCCAGGTTGCGTCGCACTGTCTCAGAGGGATTGGGAACCTCAACTTGGGCCAGACTCTCATGGGAGAAAAAGACCGGCGTCACCCCCAGCTCACGGGCAGCTTCCAATAACCCGGGTTCTTCGCGCTTGGCCTCTGCACTGGCCAACAGCTTCAGGCTGGCCGCCGAAGCTCCGGCCTGGGCCAAAGCCTCATGGGCAAGATCGATAATCTCCCCGGCACTGGTGCGACGATTGCAGCCCATACCCAAAGCCAGGCAGCGCGGCCTGAGAACCAGCCATGGATCGGGAAGCGCCAAGGCCTGCCAATTCACCCAGACCAGGGGCCGTTCCTTGAGGCTCTCGGCTTCCTCCTCGTGAACAAGATGAAAAAGCGCGGGGTACTCCGCAAGAAGCAACCCCAGCCAATTCCCCGGGTCTTGCACCGCCATCTGGCGTCTGTCTATCAGGGCCGCGCTCACTCCGGCCAGGGCGCTTAAGTTCTCAACCGCCAAGCCCAGCCTTCTGGCTTCAATTTCCAGACTGGGCAGGGCCAGATTGTCAGTGGCCGTGGTGATCACCGGCTGGCCGCCCAGAATCTCGGCCACTTGCTGAGCCAAGCGATTGGCCCCGCCCAGGTGCCCGGAGAGCAAACTCACGGCAAAACGGCCACATTGATCCACTACCACCACCCCCGGGTCCCGATCCTTGCCTTTTATCAGAGGGGCTATGCAGCGAACCGCCATCCCAGCAGCGCATACAAGGACATGGCCCGAATATAGACTGAATTTTTGAGCCAGCACCGCGGGCAGGGACTGAAAAGCTCGTTCCCCTTTATCCGGATGGGCATGCCGCTCAGGCAGAAAGACTTGCGCGCCGTGCAGATGGGGTGCAAGCCGGCGGCAGACCATGGCCCCGGGTTTGCCCAAGGCGTACAAGGCCACGGCCGGTTCTTTGGCGTTCACTGGCCGTTCTCCTTGCCGGAGCCCCGGCGCCAGCCATGGCTGAAACCAGCGTCATAAAGCTTGGATTGCCTGTCCTGGTCATATCCCGACCGCAGGGCAGCCACGGCCGGACCGGTGAGAATCAGGGCCTGCCGCTTGATGCCGGCCTGTTCCAGATCGCTTTTCAGGTTGTCCGGCGTGGTCCAAATGGTTTTCGCATCAGGCCAACTGGCCCGCTGCACCACAGCCACTGGACTCTCAGGGCCAAAGGCCTGAGCCAGGGTCCGGCCCACCTCCTGGCTCAGGGCGGCGGACAAATATATAGCCAGACTGCATCCGTGGGCCGCCAGGGAGGCCAGGTCCTCCTCTGGGGGCATGGGGGTGCGTCCCCCGGCTCGGGTGAATATGAGGCTTTGGCACAACTCGGGCAAGGTGAAACTGAGACCCAAGGCCGCGGCGGCGGCAAAAGCGGCGGTCACTCCCGGAATGATTCGCCAGGGAATATCTCTTTTGGCCAGGGCGGCCAATTGTTCGGGCAGGGCGCCATATAGACTGATGTCCCCGGTCTGCAGGCGCACCACATTTTGTCCCTCACCGTGGGCCTGAGCCATGGTTGCGACGATCTGCTGCAAATCCATGCCAGCGCTGCTCACGGCTTGGCACTCCGGACCAGTCCAGTCCAGCATCCGCGGACTGACCAGGGAACCGGCATAAACCACTAGGTCGGCCTGCTCCAAGGCGCGTCTGCCGGCCACGGTTATCAGGTCGGGATCGCCCGGACCCGCACCCACGAAGATCACCGGGTTGGGTGTTTGATCATTCATTGGCTTTGCCTTTCCGCGGCATCTTTACCCCTGATAAGCCAAACCGGATTAAAGGCCTTTAACATCCTGTTGGACCCCAAGGGGCTGCCTCGACTTATCTGCAGCAGGGTCTCATCCACTGCCAATCCCGATTGCCTCAGGGCCTGCCGGGCCGCGGCCACGCTTTCCAGTTGGACCGCACTGACCAGGATCATGCCGCCACGGAGCAAGCGTTTCGCTGAAGCCGAAATGATCGATCCCAAATCCGCCCCCCCTCCTCCTATGAATACCCGGTGAGGGCTGGGCAACTCCTGCAAAGCCTCCGGGGCCCTGCCCGGGACTATCTCCAGCATGCCCACCCCAAATTTGGCCCGGTTTGCCTTGATCATTTCCACCCGGTTGGGATCCTTCTCCAGGGCCACGATCCGGCCCCCGGGCATGAGCAAGCTGGCTTCCAGGCTCAAGGACCCGCAACCCGCGCCCAAGTCCCAAAGGGTCAGTCCGGGCTCCAGGCTCAGCTTGCCCAGAGCCGCGGTCCTGACTTCGGCCTTGGTGATCACCCCCCGTTCATGGGCATACTCTGCTTCAGCAAGACCCAGGCGGGGTCTTCTGGCCGGGCCCCGGCGCTGGAGCAAAACCAGATTAAGGGCAGAGAAATCCAGACCGGCCGCTTGCGCCGGTTCATAGGAGCCCGTACGTTCATCAGCGGCTCCCAGGTCTTCCAGCACGTGCATGCGCCAGTTATCCTGCCCCCTTTCCATCAACAGGGCGGCGATTTGGGCCGGCCCCAGATCGGGCCCGGTGTACACGCTCACCAGGCCGGACTCATTCATGGCCCGCCACAACCGGGCCTGGGCGGTCTCTGTGGTTACGTGCAAGGAGACATGAGCCGCTTCATCCCAGGATTTTTTCAACCTGGCGCAGCCCGCCTGCATGGCGCTGAGATTGGGGACCACCTCCACATGGTCAGGCCCCAGGCGCTCAATCACGTTCTTGGCCACCCCAAAGAAACCAGGATCGCCGGAGGCCAGAACCGCCACGGTCTTTTCCCGGGCCGCCTGGGCAATGGCATCCAGCCAAGAATCCAGGCCGCCGGATAATTCCAAACGAGTTCCACGGTGGTCTGGAATCCAGTCCAGCAGCCGCTTGCCTCCAGCCAGAACCTGGGCCCGGGCGATCAGACCGGCCATGTAAGGCGTAATGTCCTGGGGGCCCAGACCCAGGCCTATGACCCAAGCCTTTTTCATCGGCCTTCTCCCGGCTGGGTCCCGCTGAATAGAGTCGTGTGGTCATAATCGATAATTGTTGACCATAGATTCGGCCCGGGTCCGGCAAAGCCCCGAGCCGAATAAAGCAGACGGTTGCCCACCTCTGCCACCAAATCCAGCCGTTCATGATTGCGCAGGATGTCCAGGGCCTGGCGGGCTGTATTGGCTCCAGCTATCTCAGCGCCAGCGTCGTCAGATAAGCCCGCGCCGGTGAGCCACTGTGCCAGTTGGGGCAAATCCATTGCCGCCTTGTGTGCGTGGGTATATTCCACTCCCAAGGCCTGTTTCACCGCCTTGCCGAAAAATGAGACCAGCCCCACCGCTTTCATGCCCGCGTCCACGCTGGCTTTGAGGGCATAGGCAAAAAAATCCGCTATCTGCACAAAGGCGGTATCCGGCAGGTCCGGGCGCAGGGCCATGGCCTGCTTTTCACTCTTGCCGCCGGTGGTAAGCACCACCTCGGTCATTCCTTCCGCTTTGGCCACAGACAGCCCCAGGTCAATGGTTTCAGTATAGGCCTCATGGCTGAAAGGTTTGACCAGGCCGGTGGTTCCCAGTATGGAGATGCCTCCAAGCACGCCCAGCCTGGGGTTGAGAGTACGCTGGGCCAACTTTTCCCCTTGCTCAACACTGATGATCACATTGACAGAGTAGTGTTCCTGCGGCGCGGCCCAGGCCAGAGCCTGGCGCACCGAGCGGGTTATCATCTCCCGGGGCACCGGATTTATGGCCGGGTTGTCCGGTTCCACGGCCAGGCCCGGCTTGGTCACCCTTCCCACTCCCGGCCCGCCGTGAAGCTCAATCCCAGCATTGCCTGATGCAACAGGCCTCAATTGAACCTCTGCGGCTATGCGGGCCTTGTTGGTTACGTCCGGGTCGTCTCCAGCATCCTTGACCACCACTGCCTTTGCGCTATCGCCGGACAGGCAATCAGCTTCGGCCACCTGCACGCTGAGGCTGCCTCCATCGGGCAGGGTAACTGCAACCCGCTCGACCTCCGTCCCCAGGGCCAGCATCACCGCCGCCTTGGCCGCGGCCGCGGCCGCGGTGCCAGTAGTAAAGCCGCTTCTGAGCCTGCGCCGGGCCACCAGATCATTCCTCCTGATCCTTTTGCCGCTTGACAATGCACAGGGTCAGGTAGGGCACCTTTTCTCCTTTGAGATCGGCTGCATCCTGAGACACCCGCTCACCCGGCAGACCGATCTCAGAGACCGCTGACATCGTGCAGGGTATGGGAAGAGACTCAACCGTTTCCACAATCTGATCGAATTGACGGTAGGCCTTCATGATGACGATGTTGTTGCTAAAAGCCGACAGTCTTCTTATTTCCTCCGGCTCGCCCACCCCGCTGACCACTACCAAGGATTCCTCGCTCTCCACCAGGGGCCTATTCAGTTTGGCGGCGGCGGCGTGATATGCGGTGACTCCCGGAACGGTCACAACCTCGGCGGAGCAGCCCTGCTGTACCAAGGTCTCCATTAAGTATCCATAGGTGCTGTAGGTTAAGGGATCGCCGATGGTGATAAAGGCTGCGTCCTGTCCCTGCTCCAACACCTCCCGCAGCAGGGCCGCGTTTTCCTGCCAGGCCTGCTTGAGCACCTGGGCGTCTTTGGTCATGGGAAAAGGCAGCTTCACTATCCGGGTAGTGTCCGGGATGTACTTCTCGGCCGTATTCAAGGCCAGGCTGTAACCGTTTTTGGGGGAACTGGCCGCAAAGACAACCTCCACCTGTTCCAGCACTTGCACCGCCTTTAGGGTAAGCAACTGGGGATCACCGGGCCCCACGCCCACACCGTATAGGACCCCGGTCCGTTGCTTGCTCATGCTTGTTTCTCCAGAACCATATTGGCCAGGGCGTTGATCGCACTAGCCGCCACCGCAGAGCCACCTTTGCGGCCCCGGGCGGTGATAAAAGGCAGATCGCTGGCAGCTAGCTCAGCTTTGGCCTCTGCTGCGTTTACAAAACCCACCGGCAGCCCCACCACCAATCTCGGTTCGGCCCGGCCGGCCCGGCAGTGTTCCAAAAGACCCAACAGGGCCGTGGGGGCGTTGCCGATAACAAAAACCGCCTCCGGATCAGCCTCCACCGCCAGGTCCATTGCCGCCAGCGACCGGGTGGTGTTTTGCCGGGCCGCGCGTTCAAGCACCTCTTCCCGGCCGATCAGGCACTTAACCTCCACCCCCAAAGGCCCGACCCGCCAGGAGGAGATACCCATTTGGGCCATCTTGGTGTCAGTGAAGATGGTGCAGCCGCCGGCCAAGGCCTCCATCCCCTGTTTCACCGCTTGATCCTGGATCAAGGTGATCTCGGCCCAGTCAAAGTCAGCGGTAGTGTGAATCATGCGCTGAATTACGGCCCACTGATCAGGCGGCCAGGAGTGTTCCCCGGCTTCAGAGTTGATGATGGCCATGCTGCGGGCTTCTATATCGCCGGGCCTCAAATTCCAGTTCCTTTGGTCCATCAACCTGCTCTCCGGCAGAACTCAACAAAGCTATCGGCCAGTTGTCCGTTGCTGCCAAAATGAAAGTGAACATAACTGGCTAGGGTGTTGCCCACCCGCCAGCCCGCTGGCCCCAAGGGCAGGCTGCCCCGGTTGGTAAGTTCAAACAGACCAAAGTCCGCGCCGCCGTGATCAGCCTTTATATGGCTATAGTGGAATTCATGACCCCGGGCCAGGGTCCCCTGGGGACCAAGAGGCGTGTCCCGACTGAAGGCCACCTCGCAGTAGCCCAGACGACGCAGCTTCTGGTTCATGGCCACATCCAGGGGCAGTACACCGCATAGGGGCCAAGTCATACCCTGGGAATCAGTTACAGACCGGCTCAGGTAAATCAGTCCTCCACATTCCGCCAAGACTGGCAGGCCTTGTTTGCACAGGTGGGAGATATCCCCAAGCAAGGAGGTGTTTTCGCTCAACCGGTGTGCGAACAACTCAGGATATCCTCCGCCCAGGTACAGGCCATGCAGACCAGTGGGTATTTTGGTGTCCCTGAGCGGAGAAAAAAAGACCAACTCGGCGCCGGCCACGGCCAGCCGGCGCAGGTTTTCTTCATAATAAAAGCAGAAGGCTTCGTCACGGGCCACGCCGATACGCACGTCCCTGGTGGGGGCTAGGTCTTTCGGTGCCGGCGGTTCCAACTGCACATGGGGCAGGCTATCCAGTAGGCGGTCCAAGTCCAGTCCCTCTTCGGCCAAGTCGGCCAGCCGCTCCAGGGTCTTAAGACCCAGGCTTTTTTCTTCGGCGGTGATAAGCCCCAGATGACGCTCGGGCATGGTCAACTCGGGGTCGCGTAGCAGGCCACCCGTGAATGGCATGAGGTCGTGGCGATCCATGGCCTGACCCAGGTAGGTTATGTGCCTGCTGCTGCCGCATTGGTTGGCAATGGCTCCGGCCCACTGCAGGTCTGGGTCAAAGCTCTGATAGCCTCCAACCATGGCCGCTATGGAGCGAGCCATGCCTTTGGCACTGATAACCAACAGAGCGGGAACAGAAAGCAGCTTGGCCAAATGGGCGGTGGAGCCGGTTTCTTTATCAGGTCCGAAACCGTCGAAAACACCCATCACGCCCTCAATCACAGCGATATCGGCGTCATGGGCGTATCGGCTGAATATGGACTTGTTTTCTTTTGCGGAGAGTATCCAGGTGTCCAGGTTATGGGACCGGCGTCCCACTACCTGGTGGTGATGGCCCGGATCAATGAAGTCAGGCCCGGCCTTGTATGGTTGTGTCTCCAGGCCCCGGCGCTTCAAGGCGGCCAAGACCGCCAGGGTGACGGTGGTCTTGCCTGCGCCGCTACCAGTGGCTGAGATGCAGATTGCCTTGACGCGTTTGCCCAAAAATAAAAAACCCCGGTTTATTATCTAAACCGAGGGACTGCACCCAGCTTCCTTGACCCCAAGGTCGGCCGCTTTGCCGCATTACCCGATGCGTACGGCACCGAAGGAGCAGGCAGGTCTTCTGGTTTCCGGATCATCCTACCGGCCGCTGCCTTCCCATTCGCCAAGGCGTACAGTGGCTTAAGTAGCGGCTTTTGTCCCCGGTTACAGCGGCGGGACCACGCCGGATTTTCACCGGCTTCCCTCAAGGCCTTCTCAGGCGCCTGCTCCTGTCTCAACTATATGTATAAGGCAATATCAACATAAGAAGAACATGTCAATCAATTAGAAAGATACAAACTACAGGCAATGTTTAGATCGGAATTC
>JANQFN010000110.1 GCA_028277825.1 Desulfarculaceae bacterium | reverse complement strand
AGGCCCATGACCTTGCATCCATGGTGGCGGGCGGCGATCACCTCCAGCACCATGGACATGCCCACCGCGTCGGCCCCGATGATCCGGAGCATGCGGGTCTCGGCCGGGGTCTCCATGGAGGGCCCCTTGAGGCCCACGTAGACCCCATGGTAGAGTTCGCGGCCCTTTTCGCGGGCCACGGCCAGGGCCAGCTCCTGCAGGCCGGGGTCGTAGGTCTGGCTCATGTCCGGGAAGCGCTCGCCCCACTGGTCCACGTTGGGGCCCACCAGGGGATTTTGGCCGGTGAGGTTGATGTGGTCGGCCAAAAGCATCACCCGGCCGGCCTGCATGTCGGGGTCCAGGCCGCCCGAGGCCGAACAGAAGATGAAACTCTCCACCCCCAATCCGGCCAGGACCCGCACCGGGAAAGTCACTTCCTGGGGCGAATAGCCCTCGTAGAGGTGGAAACGGCCGGCCAAAGCAGCCACGGGACGGCCGGCCAAGGTGCCCAAGAGCAGTTCCCCGGCATGGCTTTCCACGGTAGATACTGGAAATTCCGGGATATTTTCGTATGGAATCCGCACCGGCTCTTGAATTGCCTCCCCCAGACCGGAGAGCCCGGTGCCCAGGGTGAGCCCCACCCGGGGCTGAAAATCCGAGGGCAATTGGGCCCTTAGGTAGGCAACGGCCTTGACCACACTATCTTGGTGTTCCATCCGGCAACCCCACAACATGTTGTGTTAAAAAATGCAATTGGCCCCTTAACAGCCAAAATGGCAGCCCCACGGGGGGGTGTCAATGAATTTTTTTGGTCTCTAGCGGCTTGTTAATACAGGTAATACCAAACGGTATACATTTTGGGAAATTCTTTCCATTGACAGCCCCCTTTTTAGGCATCATAGTTGCGCCCGAAGGCTGATAAGCCATGAAATGGATTAAGCCACATATGCCCCGTTTGACCCTGGGTTTGCTGCTGCTAATCGTCTCCGGGTTGAGCGGGATGGTTTTTTACCAGCCCATGTCCGGCGTGAGTCTGGAAGGCACCCTGAGCTGTACAGTGGTGGACCCTGCGGCCGCCGCCCGGCAGCGGGTCACCCTGTGTCTGCCCCTGGAACAGCGCCAGAAGCGGGTATGGCCTCTGGTGCGCCGCCTGGCGCGCCAGCACAAGCTGGACCCGGCCCTGGTCATGGCGGTGATCCAGGTGGAGAGCCGCTTCTTCCCCCTGGCCCACAGCCACCGCGGCGCCATGGGCCTGATGCAGATCAACCCGGTCACCGCCCGGCACTTGGGCTTGGCCAATCCGCTGGACCCGGCCTCCAACCTGGAGGCCGGCATCGGCTATCTGGCCAAGTTGAGGGATTTGTTCGGCGGCAATATGGAATTGGCCCTGGCCGCTTATAACGCCGGCCCGTCGCGGGTAAAGGCGGCGGGCAAGGTGCCCGATATCCAAGAGACCCGCTGCTTCGTGAAAAGCGTACGCGGTCATTGGAACCTTTTCCGCTCCCGCTTCATGTCCGTGGCCAAGTTCTAGACCAGACCCACACTCTCCCCTAAAAAACAGCTACACCCGGAGCCCCTGCCCTTGCCCTGCATCCGGCATATTCTGCCGTGGGGCGATGAGCGGAGTCCGGGTATACCCGGTCCTCTGGCTGTCCGGCGGCGGGCGCCGCCGTCGGCCAGCTACTTCCTGCGCTGGTGACGCGTCTTTTTGAGAAGCTTGCGGTGCTTATGCTTGCGAATCTTCTTGCGCCGCTTCTTGACCACGGAACCCATGAACCCACCTTCTTAGAGTGGCGAAAAATCGCTAACTAAATAATGGCTTGTACGAGTTGAGTTATATACCGGAAGGGGGGGCCGGGGGCAAGGGAAAAACCCTTTCCCCCTGGCCTCGCTCACCTGGGATAGGGCCGCGGCCCGCGCCTTTGCCGGCTGGCGCCAAATGCCAAAACCAAACAATTTCCTTTACTTTAATGCTAACGGCAGGCCAGAATTTTGTCCATGACCTGGGTGTCCCCCTGAGATTTGCTATCCTGCCTGCCCCGCCGCATCCAGGCCAAGCAATCATTTAGATGCAAAACCCGCCTGCCTGCTCCGCAAAGGAGGCAATGCCATGAGATCGGTATTCACCACTCCCTGGCCGGTGCTGGCGGCGGCGCTCTTGCTGTGCCTGGCCCTGGTCCTGCCCCAGGACGCCCAGGCCCGCCCCTCCAAGCAAAGCGCTAAAAATAAGATCGAGAGCAAAAAAGACGGCGACAGCTCGGTGACCGGTCCGGAAGGCCGCACCGCCACCTTCACCGACACCTCCTCGGGCGATGACAAAAGCGGCACTTTGTCCATCAGCGGCCAGGAGGGCAGCGCCACCTTCAGCGGCGACCGCGAGTCGGGCAGCGGCAGCATCAGCGGGCCCAAGCACAGCGCCGACGTCAAGTACGACAGCGACTCGGCCACGGTGTCGGGCCCCAGGAAAAGCAAGACCATCAAGCGCTACCGCTGAAGGGCTTGATTCAAGCCACTCCCCCGCTGTCCTCAGGCAGGCCCATAAATCTTCCATGTTTGCCCGCTCTATTGGGGCAGCGCCCGCCAATGCT
>JANQFN010000100.1 GCA_028277825.1 Desulfarculaceae bacterium | reverse complement strand
CTTTGGGCGGTGGCGGTTTTGGTCTGTCCTCGCGCTGGGGTGCGTTCTCGGCCGGGGGCTGGTTGCTCTCGGTGACCATGGCCACCATCTCGGCCACTTCCTCGGCGTCGGTCTTGCCCCGGGGCCGGGCCTTGACCACCGCCTTTTTGCCCATCAGGCCGAACAGGCCGCCGGAGCCGGCGCTGAGAACCTCCACCTCCAACTGGTCCAAGGGCAGCTCGAAGTGCTCCTGGGCCTGCTTGAGGGCGTCCTCGGTGGTTTTGCCTACGAACTCAACCGCATCCATGGCTTAGTCCTTTTTACTGCGGTTGGTCAGGGTTTGCTGGCCGATGGAGAACAGGTTGTTGACCAGCCAGTAAAGCACCAGGCCGGAGGGGAAGTTGATGAACATCACGGTGAACACCACCGGCATCAGCATCATCATCTTGGCCTGAGTGGGGTCTCCGGTGGTGGGGGTCATCTTCTGCTGCAGGAACATGGAGCCGCCCATCAAAAGGGTCAGCACGGGCAGCCCGTTGCCCACGTAGGGGATCTCGATGCCGATGGGCAACCGGTCCGGCGCGGACAGGTCGTTGATCCAGAGCAGGAAGGGCGCGTGCCTGAGTTCGATGGCGTTGCCCAGGACCTTGTAGAAGGCGATGAACACCGGGATCTGCACAATCATGGGCAAGCACCCCCCGGCGGGGTTCACCTTATAGGTCTTGTACAACTGCATGATCTCTTGGTTCATGCGCTGCTTGTCGTCCTGGTATTTTTCCCGGAGCTTTTTCACATGGGGCTGCAGGGACTGCATCTTCTTCATGGATTTGTAGCTCTTTTTGGTCAGGGGCCAGAAGATGAGCTTGGTCAACAGGGTCATCAGGATGATGGCGATGCCCCAGTTGCCGGTGAAGGAGAAGCAGAACTTCAGGCCGATGAACATGGGCTTGGCGATGATATCGAACCAGCCGAAGTCCACCGAGGTGGCCAGGTCGTGGCCCAGAGGCTCCAGGACTTCCAAGTCCTTGGGGCCGTAGAACACCAGGTAATTCAGTTCCGCCGCCCGTCCCGGCTCCAGGGCCAGGGGCGAGTCCACCAGGGTGGCGGTCATGATGCCGTCTTTTTCGCTGCCGCGCACGTAGCGCTTGATGGGGATGTTGTCGTCCTTGACCTCCGGAGCGATGGCCCCCATGAAATAGGGAATGGACAGGCCCAGATAGTTGATGGCCCCGCCGTCGGTGGGGTTGTCCTCCATGTCGCCGGCGTCGATTTCCTGGTAGGCCCCGTCCTTGGTGTACTGCACGCCGGTGAAGGCGTACAGGGCCGCCTCGGCCCGTTCCAGCTTTTCCACCAGGCTCAAGGAGGGCTGCAGCTCCAGGCGGGCCCCGCTGTGGTTGATCAGGCTGATTTTCAGGTTGAACGCATAGGAGTCGCCCTGAAAGGTGTAGACCTTCTCGATGGTCACCCCGTTCACCTTGGTGCTGAAGCTGAGGGACTTGCGGCCCTGGCTGAGGTTGAGGCTCTGGGTCGAGGCGGTGAAGATGCGGTTGTTGAGCTGCGGGTCGAACTTGGCCAGCCCAAAAGCCAAGGAGAGCGGTTCGTTTTTGGCCAGGTCCAGCACCGCGAAGTTGCCGCCCTGTTTTTCGGGCTGATTGTAATAGTCGTTGAGGGTGATCTTTTGCAGGTTGCCGCCC
>JANQFN010000081.1 GCA_028277825.1 Desulfarculaceae bacterium | reverse complement strand
CAGCCGGGCCGCGGCCAGCATGGTGCGCCCCAGGATAGTGGCCATGTCCTCCTGATTGCCTGCTGACAATTATCCATCCCCTCTCATGTCCTAGATTTCCTTGAACACCTTGGCCAGGGACTCGCCGGCCACGTGAATCTTCCATTCGTTGAGATAGCCAAAGGGCGTGGCGTTCACCTGATAGCCTGAGTTGCCCAGGCGCTGGGAGGCCTCCTCTAGCAGGCCGGCGGCGAACTCCGGCGGGGCCTTGGAGGCGGAGAGATGGTTGAAGGAATGCAGCAGCACGCACTTCGTGTCGAACTTGCCGGCCAGCCACTTGATGTTTTTCAAGAGCTTGGTCAAGACCTTGCCCCGGCGTTCAACATCAAGCGCCTCGACCTGATAAAACACCACCACCGCCTCTAGCACTTCCTGTTCCTGTTCGGCCTCGGGGACCTCGTCCAAAACCTTGGCAAAGGTCTTGAACCAGAAGCTGGGGGCGTAGAACATCAAAAGCTTCATAGGATACCCTTGGCCCCGCGCCAGTGTTGCAGGATGACGCCCATCTGGGAGCCCGACACCTGGGCCAGGCCCTTGTTCAAGATGCCCAAGAGCTTGTCATTGCCCTTTTTCACCGGCAGGGCCATGTCAGAGGCGTGCACCACCGGATAGCGCGGCCAGTTGATCTTATCGCCCAGATTGAGCTTCTCGCGGTAGTAGAGCATCACCGGTTCGTCCATGATCACCGCCCTCACCCGTCCCGCGGCCAGGGCCCGGACCGCCTCTTTATAATTGGTGAACAATACCGGCTTCACCTGCTCCTTGGCGCAGATGGCCTGGGCTGCGTCGCCTTGGACCACGCCCACTTTCAGATTACGCAACTCCTCCCAGTTCCAGAAATCATCCTCAGCCGCGTTGACGAACACGCTGGTCTCGATGGGAAAAAAGGGGCCGCTGAAACTAGACTGCTTCTGGCACTGCTTGTCAGGGGAAATGCCCACCAGGGAATCCAGGCGCCCCTGGGCCAGGGCCCGCAATTGCTGCTCCAGAGGCATAGGCACGAACTGCACCTTAAAGCCCAGCTTCTGGGCCATGGCCTTCCAGATCTCCACCCCGATGCCCATGGGCACCTGGTCTGAACCCACAAAGCTGTAAGGCGGGTAGTCGGGGAAGATGCCCACTTTCACCGGGCCGTGCTCCTCCAGCCACTTGCGCTCGGAGCGTCCCAGGAGGTCCGGCTGCCAGTTGCAGGCCGCCAAGGCCAGCAAAAGGCCCCAGGCCAAGCCACGGACAAATCTTTTGGGGAATGCCGCCACGGTCATTTGCGCCCCGCTTGTTCGCGCTTCTTCTCGGCCAGGCGCAAACGGCGCCTCTGCCGGGCCTCCTTGTTGCGCCGCTGGTCCTGGGGCCCGTCCAGGATCAGGCCGGGCACCGGCGCGGGCCGGCGCTCCTCATCCAGGGCCACGAAAGTCAAATAGGCGCTGGCCACATGGCGCACGGTGCCTTCCAGGGGATTCTCCGCCTCCACGCGCACCCCGGACTCCATGGAGCTTGAACCCACCAGGTTGATGCAGGCCTTTAATATCAGCAACTCGCCCACGAAAACCGGGTGGTGGAAATCCAGGCGGTCGATGGAGGCGGTCACTGCCAGCTGGCCCGCGTGGCGTATGGCGCACACCCCGGCGGCGGTGTCGATCTGCTTCATGATCACCCCGCCGTGCACATTGCCCGCCGGATTGGCGTCGGCCGGCTGCATGGACACCGCCATAGTAACGCTACTGTCACTGACTTTTTTACTATTCATGCTAAGCTTTCCCTTAACGAGGCCTATGCCTCAGCTTAACTGTTGCCTTAACAACGCACAAGGACCCTCAGTCTTGAAAAAAAAGCATGCAAGCAATCTCCCGCGCAAGACCAAGATCGTAGCCACCCTGGGGCCGGCCAGCGATGACGAGCAGACCCTGGGTTGGCTCCTGGCCGCTGGTCTGGATGTGGCCCGCCTCAATTACTCCCACGGCGATCACGCCAGCCACCGCGCCACCTTGCAAAAATTGCGCGCCCTGGCCCAGGAGCAAGGCCGCACCGTGGCGGTATTGCAGGATCTGCCCGGCCCCAAGATCCGTTTGGGTGAGTTGGAGACTCCGCGCATTTTGACCAGCGGCGACACCGTACGCCTCAAGCCCGGCGAACGGACTGATGACGACGCCCTGCCGGTGAATTACCCCCATTTGCTCAGGGACGTGCGCGCGGGACAGCGTATTTTGCTGGCTGACGGTTTCGTGGAGCTGGAGGTGGCCGCGGTTGGTCCTGAGGCGCTGGACTGCCTGGTCAAGGTGGGAGGTGAACTGACTTCCCGCAAGGGGGTCAACCTGCCGGCCAGCGACTTGCAGGTGGAGTCTTTCACCGAAGACGACCGTAGGCATCTGGCCGCCGGCCTGGAGGCTGGGGTGGATTTGGTGGCCCTGTCTTTTGTGCGTCACGAAAAGGATATGGCCCAAGCCCGGCGCATGATTCAACAGGCCCCTAATCCGCCACTGCTGCTGGCCAAGATTGAAAAGCCCCAGGCGGTGGAGCGCTTCAGCCGCATCCTAGAGGAAGTGGACGGAATAATGGTGGCCCGGGGAGACCTGGGAGTGGAGATGCCCCTGGAAGAGGTGCCGCTGATCCAGAAAAGCCTCATATCCCAGGCCAGACGGGCGGGCAAGGTGGTGATCACCGCCACCCAGATGCTGCGCTCCATGGTGGATAACCCCCGGCCCACCCGGGCCGAGGCGGCTGACGTGGCCAACGCGGTGTTGGACGGCACCGACGCGGTGATGCTCTCCGATGAGACCGCGGCGGGCGCCTATCCCCTGGAATCGGTCAAGATCATGGACCGGGTGTGCCGCGTCAGCGAAAACCAGGTGGACAGCACCTTGCTGTTAAAGGAAGACTTAAGCCCGCTGTTGCCCCGGGAGGCCGCCGCCCTCAGCCGGGCCGCCTGCTGGCTGGCTCAGGACATTCGCCCGGCGGCCATCGTGGCGGCCACCACCAGCGGCAACTCCGCCCGTCTGGTCTCGCGCTATCGCCCCGGCCCGCCGGTAGTGGG
>JANQFN010000066.1 GCA_028277825.1 Desulfarculaceae bacterium | reverse complement strand
GCAGTTCGCGGTTGTCGAGCATACACTTCTCCTTTGGCCGGGGAGCGCGAAGGCGACACGCCGGCATATCGGTGACAAACTTGTAGGGAAATCGGCCGGGAAGGCCCGGCTGGTAGTGAGCAAGGTGCCGCCAATTGCCCCCCGAGGCGACGGCTTTTGGGGAGGGCTCCGTCCGTCAGAGGACAGAACATGCGTCCTCCTTAATCGGCGCTGAAAGGTACTCAGGCAATATGCCTCACCATGGTTTTAGGATAGTCCTTACCCGTCCTGGGGGTCAATAGTTAGTGTTTCCTAAATGTCATAACTGGAAAAAATGAGACTGCCGGAGAGGGTATTCTGATATGGGTTGACGGATGCTCTCCGGGAGGTTAAAAATGGCCGGGAGTGTTACAAACCGGTTACACAACCGTGGCAAAACGGTTACGAGGCTTTAGCCAAAACTAGTGAATCTTACCGTGGTGATAGTGCAGGCCCTGGGTGGCTTGGGCCTGTTTCTCTTCGGCATGAAACTCATGTCCGAGGGCCTGCAAAAGGTTGCCGGCGACCGCCTGCGCTCCTTTTTGGAGGCGGTTTCCAACAACCGGGTGGTGGGCTGTCTGGTGGGAGCCGGGGTCACCGCCATGGTGCAGTCCTCTTCGGCCACCACGGTCATGGTGGTGGGCTTTGTCAACGCCGGCCTGATGAACCTCACCCAGGCGGTGGGTGTGGTCTTGGGCGCCAACGTGGGCACCACCATCACCGCCCAGCTCATCGCCTTCAAGATCACCGACTTGGCGCTCCCCGCCATCGCCGTGGGCGTGGCGCTGAAGTTCTTTTCCAAGCGCCGCAAGTGGAAATTCATCGGCGAGGTGATCCTGGGCTTCGGCCTTTTGTTCTACGGCATGGCGGTGATGAAGGCCGGCTTCAAGCCGCTCAGGTCCCACCCCGAGTTCATCGCCTTTTTCACCCGCTTTGACGCCTCCACCGTTTGGGGCATCCTGTTGTGCGTGGTCACCGGCGCGGTGCTCACCATCCTGGTGCAATCCTCCTCGGCCACCATCGGCATAACCATGGCCCTGGCCAGCGAGGGGCTATTGAACCTGCCGGGATCGGTGGCCCTGATCCTGGGCGAAAACATCGGCACCACCATAACCGCCGAGTTGGCCGCCATCGGGGCCAACATCACCTCGGAACGGGCGGCACGGGCTCACACCATGTTCAATGTCATAGGTGTGACCTATATGATTATATTGTTCCAACCATTCGTCAGCTTGGTGGAGTGGGTGACCGCCACCTTCCTGGGCACCGGCCCGCCCGAGGCCATAGTGGACGGCAACAAACCCAACATCAACCGCTACATCGCCAACGCCCACACCATGTTCAACGTGATAAACGCCATGGTGTTTTTGGTGGCCCTGCCCTTGTTGGTCAGGGCGGCGGTGTTTTTATCCCGCGGGCGGCACGAAAAACTGGTGGTGGAGGACCTGGGCAAACCGGTGCATTTGGACTTCAAGTTCGCCGACAACCCGCCGGTGGCCCTGGCCCAGGCCCACGAGGAAGTGGTGCGCATGGGTCACATGGCCCAGGTGACCTACCAGGAGGTCACCGACGTGTTGTTCTCGCGCAAGCTGGAGCGTCTGGCCCGCTGGACCTCCAGCGAGGATGCCCTGGACCGCTTGCAGCGCATCATCACTGAGTTCTTGGTGCAGGTGAGCCGGGGCAACATCAGCGATGCGGAAAGCCGTGAGATCGCTTCACTCTTGCGCATGGTCAACAACATCGAGCGGGTGGGCGACGCGGTGGAGAACCTGGCCGAGTTGACCGAGGAGATGGTGGAGAACAAGCTGGAGTTGGCTGAGCGCGGGCTGGAAGACTACCGCACCATGCGCGACAAAGTGGGGCGTTTCCTGGAGATGGTCATGGTGGCCGCCGCCGAGCGCAATCCCGAGGTGATGGAGACGGCCAAGATTATGGAAGACGAGATCGACTTCATGCGCGATGAGATGCGCGACGATTATCTCGCCCGTTTGCGCGCCGGGGTGTGCACCATCGATCCCGG
>JANQFN010000052.1 GCA_028277825.1 Desulfarculaceae bacterium | reverse complement strand
TGGCTCTGGCGCCTGGCAAATGCTGCCGACCCGGCGTATTGCTCTTGCCCGCCAAGCGCCCGGTTGAAGCGGTCTGACCATGGTCGACCTCCTTTGCGGCTCAACTTGATCGGCCTCCAGCCATTGCCCCTATTTACTAAGACTCCCTTGGGGCTCCCTTGTGACCGAAAAATTTTTTTTGCCGGAAAGGGGCCAAAAATTAGCTCAAACGGTCACAATCAGCCCCAGGAGGAGTCTATATAAATGAGAGGCCATATTCATGCTAGGCTTAGCAGAAAGCGGCGTGCCAATCATGCCTGAAGACAAAATGAATGACACCGATGACCTTGCGCTAATTGAAAAAGCCAAGGCAGGGTCCCGGCAGGCCCTGGAGGAAGTGGTGGGCCTGGTGCAGGACCGGGTCTACGGCCTGGCCTTGCGTATGCTGCACAGCCCCAGCGACGCCGAGGACGCCACCCAGGAGGTCCTGATCAAGCTCATCACCAAGCTGGACAGCTTTCGCGGGGAGGGCAAATTCATCAACTGGGTCCTGCGCATCGCCTCCAACCACATCATTTCCTTCCGGCGCAGCCGGGCCGAGCGCAATGAAATCACCCTGGCCGACGCCCAGGCCCACATGGACAAAAACTACGCCAACGCCTGGCAGGAAAGCGACGCCAAAGGCTACCAGGCCCTGGTGGTGGAAGAGGCCCGCATAAGCTGCCTGCACGCGATGTTGATCACCCTGGACCGGGCCCAGCGCCTGGCCTTGATACTGGGAGTGGTCTTCGGGGTTTCCAGCCAGGAGGGGGCTTACATCCTGGACATCACCCCCGCCGCCTTCCGCAAGCGCCTCTCCCGGGCCCGTGGGCGCATCAAGGACTTCATGAGCGCCAACTGCGCCCTGGTCAACCGCGACAATCCCTGCACCTGCGCCCGCTCCATCGCCTGGCGGCGCAAATCCGGCTGGATGTACAAAAAAGGGCTGGTGTTCACCACTCACCCCAACCGCGGCTACGAGGGGCCGGCCCTGGACAGTTATTTCGAGGAACTGGATGAGATGCGCAAAGTGAGTGCCTTGTTCCGGGCTACCCCCCGTTATGCCGCACCCTTTGATTTCAAGGACACGGTCAAAAAGATGATCGATTCGGGCAGTTACCAGGTCTTTAATTAAGGCGGTTTTGCGCTGTCCCAGCCAGAGATGGCCAGCATTGAGAGCGCCGGAAGGCCAAACCTAAAGCGCAGTGCGTTTGTTGGCCCATAATGCGGACCGAAATGATCTACAGGAGGAACAAATGTCTGAAAAAGCCGATGCCAAAGCAACCGGTGGTTGCCTGTGCGGCGGGGTCCGCTACGAAATCCAGGGGCCGGTCCGGGACGTGGTCAATTGTCATTGCTCAAAATGCCGCCGTTTCCTGGGCAATTTCGGGGCCTACACCATGACCAAGGAGTCCAAGCTCAAATTGCTGCAAGACAAAAGCTTGAAATGGTATCGCTCGCTGAGCGATGAGACCCCCAACGTGCACCGCGGCTTCTGTTCGGAATGCGGATCATCCCTTTTTTGGCATCCCCGGGACACGGATCTTATGGCTGTTACCGCCGGGAGCCTGGACCAACCCACCGGGCTCAAAACCATCGGCCACGTTTGGGTGAGCCAGCGGGGCGATTACTATCAACTGGACGACGGTCTGCCCCAGTTCCAGGAGCGATGGGAGGGTTGAGCCTTAAACCCGTATACAGGAGCACCGGCAATCCCCGGTTGCCCCACCCGACCCCATATCGCGAAGCTGCTCCTCACTCCCTTGGTGCAGCCTTGTTTTACGGTTTTGGCAGGCTGCTTCTTGTCGCTCTTATCCGTGCGCTGCAGCCGCTTTCTCGGCCTTGACTCCCAGGGCCACCTTGTAGAGCACGGTCAGGATCAGAGCGCCAACAGCGTAGATGCCCAGGGCGATCATTATCTCCAGGCCGGTGGGAATGTACTCGGTGATCTGATGCAAGGGGCTGGGGATGAAGCCGCCGGCCATCATGCCCAAGCCTTTGTCGATCCAGGTGCAGCCGAACACCAGCAGGCAACTGATTGCCAATAGCGCGGGATTGCCGCGCCAGCGGGGAATGATCAACAACACCACCGCCGCGGCGCCCATGGCCAGGGCACTCCACATCCAGGGCACCAGGTTGCTGTGCCCGTGCAGCCCGAAATAAAGGTAGATGAAATGGGATGTATGGCTGGGTATGGCGCTGTAAAAGACCGTGAAGACTTCCAACAGGAAGAAGAACAAATGCAGGATTATGGCGTAGGTCACAATCTTGGCCAGGGTCATGAGGGCTCTTTGCCCCGTATCAAAACCGGTGAGGCGCTTGACCAGCATGCACAACAAAATCAGCACCGCCGGTCCGGCCGCAAAGGCTGAGACCAGAAAGCGCGGAGCCAGGATGGCCGTAAGCCAGAAGCCCCGGCCCGGCATGCCGCAGTACAAAAAAGCGGTGACGGTGTGAATGGAAACCGCCAGGGGGATAGAGAAGTATATCAAGGGCTTGGCCCAGCCCGGCGGGGGCAGTTGTTTGCGTTCGGCCTCCAGGGTCACCCAACCCACCACCAGGTTCAAAAGCATGTAGCCGCTGAGCACGTTGAAATCCCAAAACATCACCGAATTAAAGGTGGGGTGCAAAAGTATGTTCAGCACCCGCTGGGGTTTGCCCAAGTCCACGGTGACAAAAAGGATGCACATCACCACCGCGGCGATGGCCAGAAACTCGCCCAGGATCACGATGCGGCCGAAGTCTTTGTAATGGTGCAGATAATAGGGCAGCACCAGCATCACGGCCGAGGCGGCCACTCCCACCATGAAGGTGAATTGGGCCACGTAGAGCCCAAAGGTGACGTCGCGGCTCAGGCCGGTGATGCTCAGGCCCAACTCAACCTGCTGGGCATAGGCCGCCGCGCCGGCGATTATTGTGAGCACCAGCAGGCCCAGCCAGCCCCAATAGGCCCGGCTCCCCCTCAGCGCCAGTTCCAACATCGTTTCTCCTCCCACGTATCTCGGCCAGAATGGCCCATATCAGTCCCCAAGAGCCGGCCTTGCAGATGGCAACGCCATTAACAGGATGAATTTATTATTAAAACGCCCGCATATCCGCGTACGCTTTTAAAGTCTAGCTCCGGGCGCCGATGCCTTCCAAAAGCTGGCCAACCTGCTTGGCCAGCAGCTGCAAGAGGGTCTCGGCGTCAAACACCGGGGCCTTGAGCCCGAATAAAATGGTGTTCAAATAAAATCCCCAGAGGATGCCCACCACGGTTTCCAGGTCCACATCGGGCCGCAGCTCGCCCCGGTCCCTGGCCTGGCTCAGCAGACGGTGCAACCTCTGGGCCACCACCATGTCCAGCTCGCCCAATTGCTCAGCCGCGGGCCCGGTTAGAAAAAGACCCTGTTGCACCAGCACCCGGCCCAGTTGGGTCCGGGACTCATAGAACTGCAGCACCGGCCCGCATATATGCAGCAACTGGGCCCGGATATCCCGGGGGGGCATGGTTTCATAGCCTTGGCGGGCGATGCGGTCCAAGTCATCCTCAAAGGCCGCCACCAACAGTGAGGCCTTGTCCGCAAAATGCTGGAAAATGGTGCCCACCCCCACCCCGGCCCGGGCGGCCAGCTCGCGCATGGTGGCTGCCTCATAGCCCTTTTCCTCGAACAGCTCATAAGCCGCATCCAGGATCAAACGCCGGGTCTGGGCCTTCATCTGTTCTCTGCGGTTGCCGGTCTTGGGCGTCATGCACTCCCCGCAAGTTTATTGAACACGTTCAAACAATGAGCATGTTATTTATTTGCCGGTAATTGTCAATGGTTTTTTTGTTTGAACCCCCATACGGGGGTTCATTCCCCGCAGCTTGCCGTGCTGTACAGCTGGATTTTTCCTCTTGATACCCCGTTGCTTGCGGCGGGGTTGTTTATTTGGCGCAATTACATGAGATGCCGGCCGTGCAGCCGGTATCGGCGCACTGCCTCAAGTCAAGCTCAAAAAAAGGGGGGAACTTTAAAAGAGTTGTAAGTGCCGTCCTTGGTTTTATTTGTATTTTTCTAATTAAATTTCAAATATTTATTTTAACTATTTAATTAATTACATTAATTTTTATGGCAATAAACCAATATTAAACAATTTATTACTCTAGATTAATAATTGGGATAAAAACAAAAACAGATTTATCAGGCTACTTCTTCCTGCCTTTGCCCGAGCGCTGCAAGCGCCGCATGACCCAGGCCCCCAGGGGCTCCTCAGACAGGTCCTTGCAGCACTTTTGCACCGCGCCCAGGTCCATTTCAGCCCGGGCCATGGACTTGTGTCCGCCAGCCTGCCCCAGACTGCCAAAGGCGCTTTCCGCCAGTTTGCCGGCATTGGTGCGCGGCGCGGCCGAACGCAGGATCACCACCAGCTTTTCCTCGCAGATGCCTGACACCGCGCAGACGTCCACCGAATCCACCCGCAGGAAGAAGTCGGCGATCTGCACCAGGTTGTCCGGACTGGACACGTTTCCCAGATGCACAAACAGGCTGTGTTTGCGCACCACGAAGCGGTCCAGGGCCAAATGCAGCAGGGCCAGGTCCTTGAGGCGCATCTCGGAAAACTCGATCTTGCGCAGCACCGACTGGTTGGCCTTGGGGAACAAATATTGGAAGGCAGCCACATCCTCGGGCAGGGAGGGCCGACCGAAGCTGGCCGTATCGGTCTTAATGCCATAGACCAGGGCCGTGGCCAGGCGCACCGAAGGAGTGATCTTGGCTCCCTTGAGATACTCTGTCATCATGGACGAGGTGGCGCCGTAGCGGGGCCGGATATCCATGAAGCCGCAGGAGGCGGCTGACTCGCCCACCGGGTGGTGGTCGATGATCACGTCGATGGGCAGCTTGGGAAAGTCCTCGCTGTGATGAGGCTGACTGTCGACGATGACCCGTTTGGAATAGGCGGCCGGGTCCACCTCCTCGATGGGCAAGACCTTGATGCCCAAAAGGCGCATCATGGCCAGGTTGTCCGGCCGGCTCACCTCGTTGATGCGCGCGATGCTCACCGAGGCCACCCGGCGCCACAACAGGCGCTTGAAGGCCATGGCCGAGGCCAGGGCGTCCGGGTCAGCAGCGATGAGTATCAGAACGCGGTCTTCGGCGTCGAATGTGGCCAGCAGTTTGCGGGCCAGCTCCGCCGGCGGCCTGCGATGTTTGGCCGCTCCGTTATTCTTTTTTTTAGCCATGCGGCGTGGTGTCGTCTCTTTCCGGCCGTAAGGGGCCACGGCCAAAATGCCTAACTACGATACCACCCGGCCCCCTGGGGAACAACCCCATGTAATGGCGCTACCCCCTTGACTGGAGAGCTCCAGCCTAATAGATTATTTTTTTTACATGGTGGAACAGGGACAGGCGAGGAAACCTGCTCCAGGAACTACTTCGACAATTTCTAACCGGCGGCGAAAAAGCCAGCCGGCACCTTAGGAGAGAGTGATCATGAGCCAAGAGATGGATTGGGGCGGCAACCCCACCCCGCTGAAAGTCGAGGACATCACTTTGCGCGACGGCACCCAATCGCTGTTTGCCACGCGCATGCGCACCGAGGACATGATTGAGGTGGCCGAGATGATGGACGAGGCCGGCTTCTGGGCCATGGAGGTCTGGGGCGGCGCCACCTTTGACGCCATGAGCCGCTTTTTGGGCGAGGACCCCTGGGAGCGGCCCCGCACCCTCAGGAAATACGCCAAGAAGACCCCGTTCGCCATGCTGCTGCGCGGCCAGAACCTGGTGGGCTACCGCAACTACGCCGACGACGTGGCCCGAGAATTCGTGGATCTCTCCTGCGAGGCGGGCATCAACGTCTTCCGCACCTTTGACGCCCTCAACGACTACCGCAACTTCGAGACCGTGGTGGAGCGCATCAAGGCCAACGACCAGCACTTCCAGGGCACCATCTGCTACTCGCTGACCGAGCGCACCATGGGCGGCGACGTGTTCGACCTGAATTACTACCTGGCCAAGGCCGCCGAGTTGGAAGACATGGCCGCCGACAGCATCTGCGTCAAAGACATGGCCGGGCTGATCGCACCCTACGATGCCTACACCCTGGTCAGGGCGCTCAAGGAAAAATGCTCGGTGCCCATCCATCTGCACAGCCACTACACCTCGGGCATGGCCTCCATGTCCATGCTCAAGGCGGCTGAGGCCGGTGTGGACATCATCGACTGCTGTCTGGCGCCTTTCGCCTTGCGCACCAGCCACCCGGCCCTGGAGCCCATCATGGTGGCCCTGGAGGGCACCCCGCGCGACCTGGGCATGGACCTGAAGCTGATGCTGGAGATCGGCGAGAAGCTGGAGGAGATCGCGCCCAAGTACCGCGACTACTGGATGCCCCACAAGATGTCGCCCATCGACACCGGCGTGCTGGTGCATCAGGTGCCCGGCGGTATGATCTCCAACCTGGTCAGCCAGCTCAAGGAGGCCAACGCCCTGGACCGCATCAACGAGGTGTATGACGAGGTGGCCGTGGCCCGCGACGAGCTGGGCACCCCGCCGCTGGTCACCCCCACCAGCCAGATCGTGGGCGTGCAGGCGGTGTTGAACGTGTTGTTCGGCAAATACAAGATGGTGACCAACGAGACCAAGGGCCTGGCCTACGGTCTGTACGGCAAGACCCCCACCAAGGTGGACCCGGAGCTGCGCGAGAAGATCCTCAAGGGCTTCAAGTATGGCAAGGAGCCCTTCGACGCCCGGCCGGCCGACATCCTGGAGCCGGAGATGGACGACGCCAAGGCCCGGGTGGCCGACATCCCCGAGGCCGACAAGTTCGACGTGATGACCGCGGCCATATATGACCAGACCGGCACTGAGTTCGTGAACATCAAGTACGGCAAGAAGGAACGGCCCGCGGCCATGGACGGCAAGACCCTGGAGGACATCAAGGCCGAGGACGAGGCCCTGGCCGAGTGCAAGAAGCAGCTTGCCGACAAGAAGTAAGGTCCGCGGCTTAGCTAAATAGCCTAATACAGCCCGCCGCTCCCTTGTGGGGCGGCGGGTTTTTATGTAGCCGGGATTGGGAAAAGGCGAAGAGAAGAGGTTGGTAAGGGAAAAAGTTGGCTCTCAACGGTAGCTGCTCTCTAGGGCAGCCGGGCTGGGGCCCTGGCAGATATCACGCCTCCCATAACCGGATTTGCAATCCAGCGGCGGTGCAGCCTGAATGCTGCCTACCTGGTTGGTCCATTGGCTGTCCCACCAGGCGGCATGACCAGAAGCATTTATTACGCCGATACTGGGCCGGGCAGATGACTATTGCTTCTTCCCTTTATCAACCTCTTCCCTAATACGTCTGTCTTCGGACAAACCCGCCGTGTTCTTGCCCCGCCCCATCTGGCCTTGTGTCTCGCCCCGAACTTAGGTAAAAATTAGGTTCACACCAAAAAAAATACCTGGGCCAATGGCCCTGCAACCTTTTGTCGATCAATCAGGGAGCCAAAGATGCTTAACGAAAAAATGGAAGCCGCCATCAACGGCCAGATCAACGCGGAGATCTACTCGTCCTACCTGTACATGTCCATGGCCACCTGGTTCGACGAAAAGCAGTTGCCCGGCATGGCCCACTGGATGCGGGTGCAGGCCCAGGAAGAGATGACCCACGCCTACAAGTTCTATGCTTACGTGAACGAGCGCGGCGGACGGGTGAGGCTCACCGCCATCGAGGGCCCGGAGACCGACTGGGCCTCGCCCCTGGCGGTGTATGAGGCCGTGGCCGAGCACGAGGCCAAGGTAACCGGCCTGTGCAACGGCCTGATGGACCTGGCCCTGGAGCTCAAGGACCACGCCAGCGTGAGCTTCATGCAGTGGTTCATCGACGAGCAGGTGGAGGAGGAGGCCTCGGCCGCCGAGGTGGTGGGCAAGCTGAAGCTGATCGAAGGCGACGCCTCGGGCCTGTTCATGATGGACAACGAGTTGGGCGCCCGGGTGTTCAATGTCCCGGTGTGGCTCAAGCTTTAAAAAGCGATAATTTCCAACCAGCCCCTCCCCGCAAAGGAGGGGCTTTTTTGGGGATCAAGCCATGAAACGCCTTTGTGTATTGCTCGCCGTGTTGGCCCTGGGCCTCACCGCCACCGCAGCCCAGGCCGCCTCGGACAAAGCGCCTTTAAGCGAGGCCACCCAGTCCTGTCTGGAGTGCCATGTTGAGGCCACGCCCGGCATCGTGGACGACTGGAAGCGGGGCCGCATGTCCAGGACCTCGGTGGCCCAGGCCCTGAAGAAAGAGGCCCTCAAGCGCCGGGTCTCGGCCAAGGAGGTGCCAGCCGAAATGCTGAACGTGGCCGTGGGCTGTGCTGAATGCCACACCACCAATCCCAAAACGCACCAAGACACCTTTGAGCACGGCGACGCCCAGGTGCACACCGTGGTCACGCCACAGGACTGTGCGGTCTGCCACCCCGAGGAGGCCAATCAGTACAAAGGCAACCTGATGTCCCACGCCTGGGGCAATTTGGTGAAAAACCCGGTGTACATGAACCTGGTGGAGCAGATCAACGGCGTGCAGGAGGTGATTGACGGCGCCAAGATCACGGTGCAAAAACCCGGGCCTTTGACCAACGCCGAGTCCTGTTTGTATTGCCACGGCACCGAGGTGAAGGTGATTGGCATGAAGACCCGGGAGGTGGGTGATTACGGCGAGATGAGCTTTCCCCAGCTCAGCGGCTGGCCCAACCACGGGGTGGGCCGCATCAACCCCGACGGCTCCAAGGGCTCCTGCACCCCCTGCCACAGCCGCCACCAATTCTCCATCGCCATGGCCCGCTCGCCCCAGACCTGCTCCGAATGCCACAAGGGCCCGGACGTGCCGGCCTACAAGGTCTACCAGGTGTCCAAACACGGCAACATCTACGCCGCCCTTAACCAGACCTGGAACATGGAGGCGGTGCCTTGGAAGCTGGGCCAGGACTTCAACGCGCCCACCTGCGCCACCTGCCACGTGAGCCTGTTGACCGACTCGCAGGGCAACGTGATCGCCAAGCGCACTCATGAGATGGCCGACCGTATCTGGTGGCGCCTGATCGGGCTGATCTACTCCCACCCCCATCCCATCAGCCCGGACACCTCCATCATCAAAAACGCCGACGGCCTGCCCCTGGCCACCACCTTTGACGGCAAGCCGGCCAGCAAGTACCTGATCGGCCCCAAGGAGCAAAAGGCCAGACAAAAACGCATGGCCAAGGTCTGCCTGGGTTGCCACAGCACCCAATGGGTTACCGGCCAGATGGCGCGCTTCAAAAACAGCAACCAGACCGCCGACGCCATGGTCCTGGCCGCCACCAAGCTCATGCAGCAGATCTGGGCCAAAGGCTGGGCCAAGGGCCTGGCCCAGGGCGCCAGCCCCTTTGACGAGTACATCGAGCGCATCTGGGTGGATCAGTGGCTTTTGCAGGCCAACGCCACGCGCATGGCCACGGCCATGATGGGCGTGGACATGGGGGTGTTCGACCAGGGCCGCTGGTACACCTCCAAGAATGTGCGCCGCATGCATGATTGGATAAAGCGCCAGGAGGGCAAGAAGTAAGACCGGCAGTTAGCTGACAGCGCCCCGCCTATATAAGGCGGGGCGTTTTTTATGGGGAAAAAGAGGCAGGCAAGGATAAGAACTGAACCCTCGAATCGTTATGTTGCTGATGCCTTACAGGAGCACCAAGCGCGCATGATCCTTTAAATCTCGTTCCAGCCAATAGTTGTCATTGCGAGGGGCGGCGGTGATTGAGCCTGCTTTAATTGGCAACGCAGCCCCGCCGCCCCGTGGCAATCTTCCCCTTCCTTGCAAGGCTCCGCTTGGGGTAAATGGAAGATCGCCGCGTCACATCCCTTGCTGGGATGCTCCTCGCGATGACGACTATCCCTGTATTTGTCTTAAAGAAAATGTGGCAACGGAAAGAAACTACCTTCCTTCCCTACCCTCTGCATCTTTCTTCCCAGCGCGCAAAAAAAGGCCCGCCTTCTTCAGGCCAGGCCCCGCGCAATGGTTTTGTCGCCTTCTTCCCTTGCCCTCACACCCCCCGTTCATTCGGCGGCCAGATGTATTTGTGCATCTGCAATTGGAAACGGGCGGGCAGTTTGTCTTTCAGCATCCACTCCACCACCTGCCGGGGCTCCATCTGGCCCAGCACCGTGGACAACAGCACTGTGCAGCGCTCGAACAGGCGGTGCTCATTGATCAACCCCCGGGCGTAGTCATAGTCCTCCCGGGTGGCCAGCACGAACTTCACCTGGTGAAGGGGCCTGAGCAAGTCCAGGTTGGGCCAGTGCATGCGCTCATGCATGCCTGAGGAGGGACACTTGAGGTCCATGATCAGATGAACCTCCCTGGGCACCTCGGCGATGTCAAAGGCACCCGAAGTCTCCAGGAGCACAGTGTGGCCCCGCTCCACCAGCATTTCCAGCAGGGCAGGAGTGGCCGCCTGGGCCAGGGGCTCGCCGCCGGTGACCTCCACCAGGCCCACCTCCATCCGCCGCACCTGTCCGGCAATGTCCTCCAGGGCCAGGCGCCGGCCCGGCTCCTTGGCGTAGAGGGTATCGCACCAGCGGCAGCCCAGGGGGCAGCCGGCAAGGCGCACAAAGGCGCAGGGCAGGCCGGCAAAACTGGACTCGCCCTGGATGCTCAAAAATATTTCACAGACCTCCAGTTGCATGCTCGCTCCGTTGGTGACCGCCCCATTGTAATGCAAACCTCCCCTTTGCCCAAGCCTCCTGAAGCGGACTCTGAGCAACTGACCCTTGCTTTAAAGCCGCTGGGGCCTTATTTTCAATGACACATATATTTTGGCGGCTTGTGGTACGGCCTCACGGCCAGCCCAGTGCTAGGTTTGCAAATGCCGCCACATGCAGTAGACTTGCCAAAGGCCGTCTAATAGTAGGTGATTAAAAGCGCCGGAAAGGCCTCCCCCTTGCCCACACCTCTCAAAAACCGCAAATACCTGTACAAGATAACCATTGCCGTGGGCCTGGTGGCCATCTCGGCCATTCTGTTCGCAGAGTACTGGATCTACACCGGCGACCTGGCCTATATCTCC
>JANQFN010000621.1 GCA_028277825.1 Desulfarculaceae bacterium | reverse complement strand
GGTCCAGTGGTCGCCTTTTTCAAAGCCGCGGCAATGGGCCTCGCGCACCAGGAAGTAGCTCTGCTCCTTGACGCCGTAGGCCTGGCCTCCCCGGGCCGCCCGACCCAGGGGATAGGTGCGGCAGGCCCCAGGGCGGTCTGGGTACACTGTGCAGCCCGCCTCGCTGACAAAGGGGCAGGTGGCCTCGGCACCCTCGCTCATCTTAAGGCGGGGCATGGGCCACCCGTTGAGGCCGTTTTCCACCACGGTGTAGCGATCGATGAATTCACCCGAGTTCAGGCCCAGGTGCTCTTTGAGGCGCAAGACGTCATAAGGGGTCAAGACCAGCCTGAGCTGCCGGCAGCACTCGTTGAAGCAGGGCACCTCCGGGTTGCAGGTAAAGGTGAAGCCTTCCCCGCCCAGCTCCTGGAAGCGTCCGTCGTCCTTATCGGGTAGCACTTATTTATCTTCTTCCGTCTGGCCCACGCCCTCTTTGAGCTTGAGGGTCTTTTGGCCCAGCAGGCCGAAGCGCACCCAGGCATAACCCAGGTCCAAAAGGGCCACGTCGTCGGTCTTGGCCGCGAAGATGGTGTCCTCGTCCAGGTCGAAGCGGTCCAGGAAGCTGGAGCCCAAGACGAACTCCCGGAAGCGGTCCAGGTCGTAGAGGGACAACAGGATCATCTGCTGCACCTTGGGGTTGTCCAGGCCGGCCATCTCCTGCATCCACTCGTGGGAGACCAGGGACTCATAGGAGCCGTCCATCTCCTTGGACTGGGTGGCGCCCTGGTCCTTGAGCCAGTCGCGCACTTTCCAGGGGTCGCCTTTTACCAGGCCATGGCAGCGGACGCCGTCCACCACCACCTGGAAGCCGCCCATGCCGTGCTCGTCCAGGGGGAACATGCGGCAGGCCCAGGGGCGGTGCTCATAGATGGCGCAGCCGCCCTCGCTCACGAAGTGACACTTCTTGTCGTTGTCCTCGTTCATGCGAAACTGCACCAGGGGCATGGCCTTGCCCGGCACCTGCACCAGGTGGGTGTATTTTTCCAAGAACTGGCTGGAGGTTAGCCCTAAGGCCTTTTTCATGCGCAAGACGTCATAGGGGGTGAGCATGATGGTCACGTCGCGGCAGCAGGAGGTGTAGCACTGCAGGCCCTTGTGGCAAGCAAAAGTGAAGTCCTCGTCCAGCTGCAGCTGGGGGCGCTCGTCGCTCATTGCTATCCTCGCAAATTACCGGCCCGTGGGGCCGGAGGGTGCTTGGGGGATTTAATGATTTTGCTAGTGGTTAGGATTATGTACCAGCGCCGGGCGGCGGGGTCAACGGCTTTGTGTCCCCAACCGCCTCTAGGAATCAACCCAGGGAGGCAGCCGGCTATCTATTGGTTTGCGCCTGGCTTTTTGGCCCTTGATCCAGGGCTTTTACCTTTCCTCGCCCTGGGCGCCACGCGCTCCGGCGAGCCGCGCAGGGGCCCGCGTTCGCCGCGGCCGGCCGGCGGCTGCGGCTTACGCCTGCCCACCGGTGGAGCGGCCTCGCCCACACTGAGGGCAAAATCCGGGCAGAGCATTTCGCACAGGCCGCACTGGGTGCAGCGCTCCGGGTCGGCCAAATAGGGGTAGCCCCACTGATTTTGCTCGATGGCCTGGCGGGGGCAAAAGGCGGCGCAATTGCCGCAACGTTTGCACCAGTCGGGATAAAAGGTCACCTTGTCCTGGTGCAGAGAGAGCGGCTTCTTATCCGAGTCGGAGGCGGCGCGGCTTTTTTTCTGGCTGCTTGACTTTTTAGCCGCGCTCATCCGGGCTCCTTTACAATACAGGCTACAATCGGCCTTGAGGCTGCCGGACTCCAGTCAGTTCCTGCCTGGGTGGTCCGCTTTTTAGGCCCTCAGCCTTTGTGTGAGACTAAATAATAATATACAATGAATCCATACTAAGTGGCGATAGCAATGGGCATTTCAGGCCGCGAGCAAGCGGGGTGCTGATTCTTGACACCCCCCTTGGGGCGTGGTAAAAACCAACCTCCGCGTTAGCGGGCCGTTAACTCAGTTGGTAGAGTATCTGCCTTTTAAGCAGAGAGTCGCGTGT
>JANQFN010000618.1 GCA_028277825.1 Desulfarculaceae bacterium | reverse complement strand
CAGTTGCAGGCCCTGAAGCTCCACCTTGACGAACAGGCCCACGGCCAAAGGCGGCAGCTTGGCATAGGGTTCGGCCACCTCCACCACCACGCCCACCAGGCGGGTGCGTTCGTCCACCTCGCCCAGGGCCCGGGTGATGCGGCCCTGCCATTTCAGGCTCTTGCCGGCGAAATCGGCTTTGATGATGGCCAGGGAGCCCTCACCGGGGCCGGAGGTTAGGCCGGGCACCTTGAGCCAGGCCAGGTCGGTGTCTTCCAAATAGACCCGCACCACCGCGGTCTCGGTGGAAAAAACGTCGGCCACTGCCTTGCCCGGGGTGAGGAACTGGCCCAGGTCCACATTTTTCTTGATCACCCGGCCGTTGAAGGGCGCCTTGATCTCGGTGCGCTGCAAGGCCAGGCGGGCCTGACGCACCTGCGCCTTGGCCGCTTCCAGTTTGGCCCGCCGGTACTCCAGTTGGGGAAGCTTGGCCACCAGGGGCGGCGGCTCGCGGAAGGGCTGCTTGCTGTCCTTTTGCAACAGGAGCCACTCTTCCTTGCCCGCCTCGGTCTCCTCCTTGGCCACCTCCAGAGCGCTTTCGGCTTCTTCCACCCCAGCCTGGGCCAGGGTCAGGGACAGCTTGTAGTCAGCCTGGTCGATGGTCAGAAGCACCTGGCCCTTTTTAAAGGAACCGCCGTCCACCAGGCTGGGGGACAGCTTAACCACCTGACCGGAGACCTCAGCGGCCAGGGTGGCCATGTTCAAGGGTTGCACCGTGCCTTCACCTTCGATGGTGACATCCAGGGGGCCGGTCTGGGCGGTGATGGTGCGCACCAGGGGCGCCTGAACCACGGGCTTTTGGCGGGTGGGCGGCTTTTTGCTCAGAGTCAGGTGGGCCAAAACGGCGCCTCCCGCGGCCAAAAGCAATAACACCAGAAACACCTGTACGGCTATGCGGCTCTTGCGGGTCATGGTCTATTTCTCTGCCTTCTTCAGGAGGGGCGGGCTGGCCCAGCCCCCTCCCAGGGCGCGGTGAAGGGATACGCGGTTGGTCAGTTGGGCCAGGTCGGCCAACACCAGTTGGTCTTCCAGTCCGTAGCGGGCCTGTTGGGCCTCCAGCACGGCCAAATAATCCTGCAGGCCGCGCACGTAGCGGTTCTGGGCGGCGTTCTGGGTGGCAATGGCCTCCACCACCGCTTCCTTGAGCCGGCCCCGTTGCCTGAGGGTCTCCCGGCGGGTCAACAGGGCGCCTTCCACTTCGGAAAAGGCATTGAGCACCGTCTTGGCGTAATTGGCCACGCCCTGGCTGTAGCGGGCCCGGGCCGCCTTTTCCCCGGCCTCCAGGCGGCCGGCGTCGAAGATGGGCTGGCTCAGCCCCAGGGCGATGTTCCACAGCTCGTTGGAGCCGGTGAAAAGCTGGTTCAGGCTGGAGCTGGAATAACCCCAGCCGGCGGTCAGTTTGATGGTGGGGAAGCGGGCGGCGCGGGCCACCCCGATCTGGGCGCTGAGCGATTTGAGGCTGGCCTCGGCGGCGCGCAGATCCGGCCGCCGCAGCAAGAGCTCCGAGGGCAGCCCCGGCGGCACTGGCTTGAGTTCGGTCAGGTAGTCGATCTGGTCTCTTTGGGGCGGGTCGGTTTGGGGGTAGTGCCCCAACAGCACGCTGAGCTGCTGCTGGGCCAGACCCAGCTCCTGAAGCAGGGCGGGCACCTGGGCCCGGGCCTGGGCCAGGGAGCGCCGGGCCTGCCGCAGGTCCAGGATGCTGACCAGGCCCCGCTTGTAACGGTTCTCCACAAAGGTAAGGCTCTGTTCGCGGGCCTTGATGCTGGCCCGGGACACGTTGAGGCGGCGGTTTATGGCGCTGATCTGAAAATAGAGGCTGGCGGCATTGGCGGCCACGGTCTGGGACACGGTGTGGCGGTTTTCCTCCGAGGCCAACAGATCGGCCCTGGCCGATTCCTCGGCCCGGGCCAGCTTGCCCCACAGGTCCACCTCAAAAGCCGCGGCCAGGGAGAGGTTGTAGGTTTCGGTCTCGCCGCCGATGGTGATGGCGCTGGGCAGCCCCGCGGCGGCGATGGAGCGCTGCTTCTGCCCCTGGCCCTC
>JANQFN010000558.1 GCA_028277825.1 Desulfarculaceae bacterium | reverse complement strand
ATATCGTGCTCATGCCCCGCTGCGGCCGTCACGTCCTGGCCGGCAGCACCTTGGGCCTCAAGGCGGCGGTGGGCTATTGGCGCACCGACACTCGCCTGGAGTATCACCACGACGCTGGCTCCTTTCAGGAAAAGACGGCCGAGGGCAACACGGTGCCCAGCCTGTTGGACAAACAGCGTCTGGTCCTGACCCTGGCCGACAAGGTCCTGACCACCTTCGGGCCGGACAACGGGCTGGTCAGCACGCCGGCCACCGGGCTGGTCATCGCCACCGAATCGGTGGTGGCCCACGACATGGTCTCCCTGGCCTGGCTCCTGGAACAACACCGGGCCCTGGAGGAGGGCGACAAGGGCGTAATGGACGACCCCTACACCAGCCAGATCGTAGTCAACCTGGCCAATCGCTGGGTCACCGGCAAGCTGGGCGGCTGGGGCCCGGCCTTCACCGCCCAGAAGCTGGTGAGAAACGACTTCAACAGCATCTGGGACGACCGCACCCTGAACCAGGCTTACCGTGTGTTCGGCGGCCTGCCACGGCTGCAGCTGGCTCCGGCGGGTGAATTCCAGAACCGGGAGATCATCTCGCGGTTGGATATGGCCACCAAGCCAGAGACCTAACGCCGGACGCAGGCCCTACCAAAATGTAGGATGTGCCGCAACCAAGCCTACCAAATGGTATTTTTTGGGCTGACCTTATATGGCTCTAAGCCGTATTTGACCATAATTACAGAGTATTAAAGCAAGCCCACAAACTTGGCCCCAATCTTGCTTTATACTTGGCCCAGTTGACAATTTTTGTAAATCGCCGCATCAGTTCATCCCTGGGACCAGTTGGGGCTTCCGGGCAAACCAGGCGGCTTTCATCTTAAAACACGGTCTCACGGAGGTAAAAAAGCATGGCTACCGCAAGACAGAAGCAAGCTGTCCTCAAGGCAGTCAAGGACAACAACATCAAGTTCATCCGCCTGTGGTTCACCGACATCCTGGGCTTCTTGAAGAGCTTCGCCATCAGCCCGGCGGAGTTGGAAACCGCCCTGGATGAGGGCATGGGCTTTGACGGCTCCTCCATCCAGGGATTCGCGCGCATCGACGAATCCGACATGGTGGCCATGCCCGACCCCACCACCTTCACCACCCTGCCCTGGCGCGACGGCACCGTGGCCCGCATGTTCACCGACGTGCTCACGCCCGACGGCGCCCCCTATGAAGGCGACCCCCGCCAAGTGCTCAAGCGCAACCTGAAAAAGGCCAAGGACATGGGCTACACCATGTATGTGGGTCCGGAGCTGGAGTTCTTCTACTTCGAGGATTCCGAAGACACCAAGATCCTGGACCGGGGCGGCTATTTTGACCTGACGCCCCTGGACGTGGCCAGCGACCTGCGGCGCGACACCATTGAGGCCCTGGAGGACATGGGCATCATCGTGGAGTACTCTCACCACGAGGTGGCCCCCAGTCAGCACGAGATCGACCTGCGCTACGCCGAGGCCCTGAAGATGGCCGACGCCGCCATGACCTACCGCCTGACGGTCAAGGAAATAGCCATGGCCCACGGCGTGTACGCCACCTTCATGCCCAAGCCCATTTTCGGCGAAAACGGCAGCGGCATGCACGTGCACCAGTCCTTGTTCAAGGGCAAGAAAAACGCCTTTTTCGACGCCAAGGCCGAATACGGCATTTCGGCGGTGGGCAAGAGCTACATCGCCGGCCTTTTGAAGCACGCTCCGGAGATCACCTCCCTGGTGGCCCAGTGGGTCAACTCCTACAAACGCCTGGTGCCCGGCTACGAGGCCCCGGTCTACCGCGCCTGGGCCCAGCGCAACCGCTCCTGCCTGGTGCGGGTGCCCATGTACAAGCCCGGCAAGGAGATGGCCACCCGCTGCGAGTTCCGCTGCCCGGACCCGGCCTGCAACCCCTACCTGGCCTTCGCCGCCATGCTGGCCGCCGGCCTCAAAGGCATCGAGGAGGGCTACGAACTGCCCGCGCCCATCGAGGAGGACATCTTCGAGATGAGCGAGTCTCAGCGCAAGCGCAAGAAGATCCAGCCGCTGCCGGCCAACCTGGGCGAGGCCATCCAGGTCACCGAGAAGAGCGCCCTGGTCAAGGAGTGCCTGGGCGACCACGTGTTCGAGAAATTCATCGAGAACAAAAAAGCCGAGTGGGACGACTTCCGCATCCACGTAAGCCAGTGGGAGTTGGACCGCTACCTTTCCATCCTGTAGACAACCCCCTCCCTTCCCAAACCGCCGGGGGGCCGCTTTGCGGCTCCCCGGTTTTTTCAGCCCAGCCCCTTTATTTAGGAGCCGCCTTGGGCTATAAAGCATCTTTACCGGGTCTTAATGAGAGAGAGGGCTTTTGGACAAGGACCAGCCAAACCAGAGCTTCGCGTCCGGTTCGCCCATGCTGCTGGTGGACGAGAAGGACCGCAACTTCTTGATCACCGTACCCGAGCCCGGCGAATCGGTGCCGGTCAAGGGCGAGGCCCTGAGCCACGAGCAACTC
>JANQFN010000546.1 GCA_028277825.1 Desulfarculaceae bacterium | reverse complement strand
GATGTGCGGGAGCGGCGGGTATTTCTGCTGGCTGGCTGCGCCGCCGGACTGGGGGCCATATTCCGGGCTCCCCTGGGTGCGGCCATCACCAGCGTGGAGGTGCTCTACCGCGAGGACTTTGAGAGCGAGGCCATCATCCCCTGCGTGATCAGTTCGGTGATCGCCTTTTCCATGTTCACTTTTGTCTTTGGCTTCGATCCCATCTTCCACACCCAGGAGTTCGTGTTCCGCGACCCGCGGGAACTGCTGGTCTACGCCGCCCTGGGCCTGATCTGCGCGCCCATCGGCGGTTTGTACGTCAAGACCTTTTACGGCACCAGAAACGCCTTTCGCCGCCTGACAATCCCCAAGCACTTCCGGCCCATGCTGGGCGGGCTGGGGGTGGGGGCCATCGCCCTGTTCATCCCCGAGGCCATCGGCGGCGGCTATGGCTATTTGCAGATGGCCATCCTGGGCCAGATGAGCATTTTGGTGATGTGTCTGGCCGCCACCGCCAAGATCGCCACCACCAGCCTGACCATCGGCAGCGGTGGTTCCGGCGGGGTGTTCGGGCCGACCCTGTTCATCGGCGGCATGCTGGGCGGCGTGGTGGGCCAGTTGGGGCATATGTTCTTTCCCGAGGTGGTCACCCAGCCCGGGGCCTATGTCCTGGTGGGCATGGCTGCCTTTTTCTCCGGCGCGGCCAAGGCCCCCCTGGGCGCCCTGCTGATGGTTTCGGAGATGACCCACTCCTACAGCCTCTTGCCGCCTTTGATGCTGGTGTCGGTGATAGCCATCCTGTTCAACCGCACCAGCAGCATCTACGAACAGCAGCTGGGCAACAAGTTCCAGTCGCCGGCGCACGAGGGCGACGTCACGGTGAACGTGATGGAAGAACTCACCGTGGGCGATGTGTTCCCCAGCGAGCAGGAATTCATCACCCTGCCGGCGGATATGCGCTTTGACCGCTTGCAACAGACCATCGCCGCCTCGGGCCAGACCGTCTTCCCGGTGACCGACAGCGGTGGCCGCTTGGTGGGGGTGCTCTCATTAAAGAACATCCGCACCGTCTTGTTCGAGGATTCTCTCAAAGACCTGGTGGTGGTGGGCGAGCTGTGCACCAAGCCAATGAGCCTCAGTTTGGAGCAAAGCCTGTACAGCGCCCTGTTGGCCTTCATGGACTCGGGCTACGGCCAGATTCCGGTGGTGGACTTTCAGGACGGCAAGCAGCGCATCCTGGGCATGCTGGAGCACGAGGACGTCATCGCCGCTTACCACGCCGAGGTGAGCCGGCGCATGCAGGCTGAGTAGGGTTGGTTCCCTCGGGTCCGGGAAGAGGGTGGGGAAGGGTGAAAAGCGGTTCTGAGCATGCATGCACTGCTGTCCAATGGGCCGTTAATGCCCGCCAGCCGCAAATTGGCTACAGGAACCAGGCCGGCATCATGTCCAGTGCTCGTTGACCCATGACGCTCTCACAGCCTGCCCCATTATTGAACTCTGCACTCATTGATAGCACGCGGTGGGAGATAGCGGCTGCGCAGCCGCCTTAACTTATTCCCTTTTTTAAAACTCTTTTTCTTGGCTTTGCCTCTCGCCGCCCGACCCGCTCTGGACAAGGCCCCGGCTGGGTACTAGAATTCCCCTATTCACTGGGCGAGGAAACCCATGGCAGGCAAGGTGGTTGCCGTGGTGCCCGCCGCCGGTGCAGGCCGGCGCATGGGTGCGGCGCGGCCCAAACAATTTTTGCCCCTGGCGGGAAAGCCGCTGGTGGTGCGCACCCTGGAAGCCTTGGAGGCTGCTGGGATCGTGGACCAGGTGGTGCTGGTCTGCCCGCCCGGCGGCGAAGAGGATGCCTGGGCCCAGTTCGTGCGCCCCTATGGCCTGAGCAAGGTGGCAAAGGTGGTGCCCGGTGGCGCCCAGCGCCAGGACAGTGTGGCCGCGGGAGTGGCCGCCGCCGCGGAATTGGGCGCGGAATGGGTTATGGTGCACGACGCGGCCCGGCCCCTGACCACGCCGGAATTGTTCGGACGAGTGTTGGCCGCGGCCCGGGAAAGCGGCGCGGCCATAGCCGCCTGGCCGGTGAGTGACACCGTAAAGCGCAGCGACGGAGAGGCCGTGGTGCAAGACACCATCGAGCGCGACAACCTCTGGCTGGTGCAGACGCCTCAGGCCTTTGAGTTGGAGCTGTTGCAAGAGGCCCTGTCCAAAGCAGAGTCTCAGGGATATTACGCCACCGACGAGGCCGGGCTCATCGAGCGCCTGGGCCACAAGGTGAAGTTGGTTGAGGCCAGCCGGGACAATTTGAAGATCACCACACCCGAGGACCTGGCCCTGGCCGAGGCCATCCTGGCGCAAAACGAGCCCATGGCCCGGGCCGGGCAGGGTTTGGACGTGCACCGCCTGGTGGCGGGCCGGCCCTTGATCCTGGGCGGGGTGGAGATACCCTTTGAACTGGGCCTGGAGGGCCACTCCGACGCCGACGTGCTCACCCATGCGGTGATGGACGCCCTGTTGGCCGC
>JANQFN010000190.1 GCA_028277825.1 Desulfarculaceae bacterium | reverse complement strand
CTCCAGGCCGTACTCGTTGCACAGATCCGCGGTGACCACCCCCCAGCCGCCGCCCAGGGTCATGATGGCCACCCGGGAGGCCCGGGGCCGGGGCAGGGAGGAGAAGGCGGCGGACAGGTCAAGTAAGTCCATGGGCTGGTCGGCCAGGACGATACCAGCCTGGCGGCAGGCGGCCTCGAACACCTTGTTGTCCGAGGCCAGGGCCCCGGTGTGGCTGGCCGCGGCCACCCCGCCGGCGGCGGTGCGCCCGCCCTTGAGCACGATCACCGGTTTCTGGTCCGAGACCTTTTTGGCGGAGTTGAAAAAGCGCCGGCCGTTTTTGACGCTCTCGATGTATAAGAGCACTGTCTGGGTCAAGGGATCCACCGCGAAGCCGTCCAGGGCGTCCTCGATGGTGAGCATCGCCTCGTTGCCGGTGCCGCCGAAGGCGCGGATGCCGATGCCTTGTTCTTCGGCGAAGCCCAGAAGCTGCACCCCCATGTTGCCCGACTGGGAGACAAAGGCGGTGGAGCCGGGCCGCGGCCGGCTGATGGCCCCGGTGCAGAAGAAGCTTTTGTGGGGGTTGGCGATGCCCATGGTGTTGGGCCCCAGGATCAACAAGTCCCGGTCCCGGGCCTCGGCGATGAGCCTGGCTTCCAGCTCCTTGCCCTCCGGCCCCACCTCGCCGAAGCCGGAACTGATCAGAAGCACCCCGCTGATGCCCTTGGCCTCGAACTCGGGCAACAGATCCAGGACGAAGCGGGCCGGCACCGTGACCACCGCCAGGTCCACCGGTCCCGGTATCTCGCTCACCGAGATATACACCGGCCGCCCGGCGATCTGGCCGCCCTTTTTGTTGACCAAATGTACCGCGCCCTCAAAGCCGCCGTCGAGCACGTTGGTCACCATCAGATTGCCCCATTTGCGGAACTCGGCCGAGGCCCCCACGAAGGCCACCGACTTGGGGTGGAACAGGGCGCCCACCCGGGCCGGGGCCACCGGCGGTTTGCCCAGGCCCGGTTCCTGGGCCTCGCCCAGGACCACCAGGGCGTCCACCGCTGTGACCGAACCGTCCGGCCCCAGCAAGAGGGGGTTGAGGTCCACCTCGGCCACCCGGGGCATCTCCATCGCCAGGCGGGAGAGGCCCATGAGGGTCCGCACCAGGACATCTGTGTCGGCGGCGGCCTCGCCCCGGAAGGGGCCCAGGAGCTGTTTGGCCCTGAACTGCTCCAGCATGTGCGCCGCTTGGGACTCATCCAGCGGCGCCAGCTTGAAGACCACGTCGTCCAGGGCTTCGGTGAACACCCCGCCCAGGCCGAACATCACCACCGGGCCGAACTGGGGGTCCCGAAACAGGCCGGCCACCAACTCGCGGCGTCCGGCCAGCAGGGGCTGCAGCAAAAAGCCCTCCAGATCCTCCCCGGCCTCGGCGGCCATCTTGGCGGCGGCTTGGCTCACTTGTCGTTCGTCGCTTAGGTTGAGCGCCACCAGGCCGCGCTCGCTCTTGTGGGTCAGGCGGGCGCCCAGGGCCTTGAGCACCAGGGGAAAGCCCATCTCACCAGCCAGGGCCGCGGCCTCTTCCGGGCCGCTGGCCACGCGTTCGGTCACCACCGGCACGCCGTAGGCGGCCAAAAGATTTTTTGAGTCAGCCTCGCTCAGGGCCTTTTGGCCCTTCTCCAGCGCCTGCACAATTATCTGTTGGGGCTCCAAAGGTTACTCCCAAGGGGTTTTCATCTGGGGGCTTTCATCCTACCTTCATACCAGATTAAGCCGCCGGAGGCGAAAGCCTAAAAAAAGACGCCCCGCCTTTAGGTAGGGCGCCTATTGGATACTTGATTGCAGCCTAACCGCCCTTTTAGGGGCTGGCAGGCGTCTTTCAATAACTGCGCTGGGGTGGTTTGGCCATGGGCTTGGGCGGCATGGGACCGATGAAGCCGTCGGCGCGCAGTTTCTTGGCGATGGAGTCGGCCAGGGACTTGACCAGTTGCTCCATGTTGGCCTGGTCCAGGGTATCGCTGGTGGCCGACCAGACCTTCTTGGCGCCGGGCACGGTGTAAAGCTCGGTCTTTAGCTGCACCCACTTGCGGGTCTGGTAGTAGTTTTGCTGGTGAGTGTCTAAGTAGATGCGGTTATAGGCGTTGTTGAAATTGGAACCATATCCCACCGGGGTGGCCGCTGGAGGCACCTTTTGGTCCTTCATGCCTTTGTAGAAAGTGACCAGCACCGCCTGCACCTTGGCCTTCTTGGCTGCGGCCAACACGGTATCCGCGGTGGCCTTTTTCTCGTCGGGGATCAGGGTGTAGCCGGCCACCGCCGTCACCCCTTCCTCGCCCAGCTCCTTGGCGAAGAGTTTTTCAAAACTGCGCCGGTTGGCCTCATTGGCCCCCACGCCCACTACCATGACGCGCGAGAAGGCTCCGCCGGTGTATTTGTCGTCTTTCCAGGTTTTGGCCATATAGGTGGCGCCGCAGGCACTCAAAACCAAGGCCAGGACCGCCAGCAGCGCTACCATCCATATAGTCCTTTTCATTGCCCACCAACCTCTCTTGAGGAATCGAAAATCGCCCGGTCTTCGATGCCGGTGCAGTTCTTGATTGGGAGCCGCAATTCGCGCAACCCCGTAAATCACCCTGTTTATGATCTAATTACTAATCTGAGTACGCTTTTTTAGAAATGCAAGCCAAATGATAACAATTCCGATAGCAGCGAAACCATGCCCGTCGGTCTGGTCTGCCCCATAAAAAAAGCCCCGCCGGCGGGCGGGGCGGGGCATGGGCTGGGCAGGGACTTCAGCTTCCCGAGGCGGCCTCCTGGCCCAGGGCGGCCAGGGCGGTGCGGGCCCGGGAGCTGAGCTCCTCCTGGATGCCGGGCTCGGCCAGAAGCTTGCGGTAAATGGCGGCGGCGCCATCCTTGTCGCCGGCGGCGGCCAGGACCCGGGCCTGGTCAAACTTGGTCAGGCGGCCCAGGTTGGGACCGGCCAGGGAGATGGCCCGGCCATAGGAGACGGCGGCGTCCTGGTATTGCTTGGCTCCCTCCTGGGCCTGGCCCAGGCCGCGCCAGGCCAAGGGCGCCAGATCGGCCACCATCTCCGGCTCCTCGGTCAGGGCCGTAAAAGTGGTCACCGCCTGGGAATAGCGGCCCAGGGTGAGCTGCACGTCGCCCAGGGCCAGCCGGGCCTGCAGCCCCGCCGGGGTGGCGCCGTAGTCGTCGGTGACCTTTTTCAGGCGCGCGGCCAGGGCCACCATCATCTTCTGGTCCGCCTTGCCCTCCACCACCGCCTGGTAGCCGGCCATGACCGGGGCCAGGGCGGCGGCGGCCTGGCGCTGGTGATAGTCCAGATAGGCCTTGATGCCCAACACCGCCGCCAGCACCACCACCACGGCGATGGCGATGGCGCCCACTACCTTCAAGTTCTCCCGGGACCACTTGATGGCCCGGGCGCTGAAGGTCAAGAATTCATCGGGCTCTTTCAGTAGTTTTTTGCGGTCGACCTTGGCGGCCATT
>JANQFN010000520.1 GCA_028277825.1 Desulfarculaceae bacterium | reverse complement strand
GTACAAACCGTACACTGATAGCGTAGACGTTTTTTTCATAACACACCGATAAATGCTACCCGCATCGCCAATGCCGTCCAACCTTCGTGAAATATCCGGCCTAGGCCTGGGCGCCGGCAGCATGGTCTGGGGCCAAAAAGTCGTAAATTATACCCAACAACAACTGGGGGTTCTCCAGGGGCCCGTAATGGCTCACCCCCGGCACCACCGCCAGGGTGCCCCCGGGCAGGGCGGCGGCCATTTCAGCCGCGTGCTCACGGCGCACCAGGTCGTGCTCGCCCAGCATCACCAGGGTGGGCGTGGCGATCTCGGCCAGGTCGCTCTCAAGCAAGGTGGGCTGGGTGAGCCACATGGCCTTGATCTTCTCCAAGAATGCGGGCAGGAAATCCGGGCCGTGGGGCGAGGTCTTTTGGAGAAGCTCGGCGATCTTGGGGTCAAGGTTGTCCGGGGTGTAGGCCTTGGCCTGGTTGTAGAACTCATAGGTGTAGCCGCAGACGTGGAAGCCGGCGCCGATGGTTACCATGCGGCCTATCAATTCGGGGTGGCTCAAGGCCATATACAGCCCCAGGATGCCGCCGTCGCTCCAACCCACCAGGTGGGCGCGCGTGAGCCCCACCGCTTTCATAAAGGCGGCGGTGTCGGCGGCGAACTGCCGGTAGGAGTAAGGGCCGGGCGCGTCATGAGTGCGGCCGTGGCCCCGGCGCTCGGGCAGCCAGACCTGGTAGCGCTCTATTAACCCCGGGGCCAGGCCGTAGAGCGATTCCAGGGTGGCCAGGCCGCCGTGCAGCAGGAGCAGGGGCTCACCCTCCCCGTGCACCTCGTAGTAGGTCTGGACCCCGTCCACTTCCAGGTATTGGCCGGACTGGCCCAGGATTTTGCCGTTGGGGAGGAGAAGCGAATTGTCTTGCAGGTTCATTTACTTTCCTTGATCGCAGGGTAACCGTCAGCAGGTCAGTGAAAGAGACCAACAATGCGTTAGCTTGTCCCGTCTGGTTTCTAAAGCGAGTTCTCTTTTTTACCGGGTGGTTTACTCAGTGCGCCTCAGCCCAGTTCTTGCCCCAGCCCAGGTCCACCTTCAGCTCCACCGCCAGCTTATAGACCCCTTCCATTTCCTGTTTGACCCGCTGGCTGAAGTCCTCGATCTGTTTC
>JANQFN010000516.1 GCA_028277825.1 Desulfarculaceae bacterium | reverse complement strand
GCGCACTCCAAAGGCGGCCTCGAAGTGGCAGCCCTGGCCGCCACCGCCCATGTAGGCCAGGCACTGGGGCCCGTGTTCATCCACCAAGGCGCGCAGCTTGTCCGCGATCTCGTCCAGGGCCTGGTCCCAGGATATCTGCACGAACTCGCCGTCCACCCGCTTGAGAGGATGGGTCAGGCGCTCGGCGTTGTGCTGATGGTGTTTGACCTTGAGCCCCTTGCGGCAAACATAACCCTGGCTGCGCGGGTTATCCTTGTCCGGGCGGGACTTGAGGATGCGGTTGTCCTCCACCAGCACCTCCAGGCCGCAGTTTTGGGCGCAAAGCACGCAACCGGTCTTCTTCCACTCTCCCATGACCCTCACTCCTGTTTAAGCAAGCCTCTTAAAAAAAGTTTTCGCGCCACCTACCAGACCATGGGCGTGTAGCCCCGGCTGATCAGATCGGAGATAATGCTGCCCACATAGACCACCTCCACGCCCAACTCCTCGATCTGTTCGGAGGTGTTGTCCCGGTCGGAGAGGAACTTACAGGCCATGGGCGTCTCCGCCTCCTGGATGCGTTTGACCATTTTTTGCACTGCCTCGTCTTCGAGCAAAACGTGTTCGCCGGGTCCGAAGAAAATCAGCTTCACGTCTTCCAGCCAGCCCTCTTGCAGGGCGCGCATGGTGTACATGACCCCGGTGCGGGCCTTTTCAGGGTCCGAGGTGGCGATGATGCTGATGACTTTGCCTGCCATGACTGCTCCTCAATAAGCGATGGTGATGCCGCGCTCAATCCTGTTGGGCGGCCTTTTTCTGCTGGAAATACTGCTTCATGTAGTCCCGGGGGTCGCTGGGCGGGTGGGCTATCTTACTCTTGCGCGCCAGCGTCAAAGAACCGGTGGGGCACTTGTGGGCGCAGACCCCGCAGCCGATGCAAAGCTCTTGTTTCAGCACCGCGGCCTGGCCCTTTTTGTTATCCGCCGCCGGATGCTCGGCCAGGCTAAGGGCCTCCATGGGGCAGCGATCTACGCACAGGCCGCAGGCCTTGCAGGTCTCAGGGGTGTTTTCCACCCGATAGTTGGAGGCGTCCAGGCTGCCCAAATGGCCCATGTGGTGATAGGACTCCAGCCACATGCAGCAGCACTGGCAGCAGTTGCAGATGGTGTCCACCCCCTGTTGCCAATTGGACACCCCGTGCACCAGGCCCGAATCAGCCGACAGCGCCAAAATCTCGTGGGCCTCTTGTTTGCTGATCTGGCGGCCCATGCCGTGATCGTCGATGTAGCGGCCCAGGCGGTCAAAGTGCAGACACACCTCGGCCGGGTGCCTGCAGTCCGGCGCCCCGGGGTCCAGGTTTTTGCGGTGCTTGCAAGGGCAGATGGAGACGCTGAAGTACTCCCGCTCATCCATCACCGCGGCTACGTCCTCGTAGGGTAGGATTTGGCGGGTGTCGGCGATGGTGCGGCCGATGGGCAGCGTCCTGAGCCCTCGAATGTGTACATCGGCGTGTTGGTCGAAAAAGCCGTCAAAGAAGTATTTGTTCACCTTGGGGGCCAGGTCTTTGGCGGCCCCGTCGCTAAGCCCCGCCCAAAAGGAGCTGCGCAGGAGCACGAAAAAGGAGTCGTTGAGACTGTAGCGGGGCTCGCCGTCCTTGACGCTTTTCCAGATCAGGCCGCGCTGGGCCATGGCGTCCATGGCCGGGGCCAACTCAGCCGGTTCCATGCCCTTCATCTCGGCCAACTCGCTCAGGCTCAGGCTGCCAAAGGGAACACCGGTGAGAAGCTCGGCCTCCTGGGGCGTGTAGCGGGCGCGGATGGCCGGATGCAGGGATTCGGCCTCAGGCAGCCCCCACCAGGCGCGGCCCAGCCAAGCGATGAAATTGCGGTACACTTCGTCTTGATTCACGGCCGGCTCCAGCTTGGTTTATGTTTGTATGCTAACTTTTTTCCAGCACAAATCAGGCCTGTAAGTCCCGGAGCATGCGTTTTAGGAGCACTTTTTCCTCCAGGGACAATCCGGCTAGCAGTTCCTGGTTGGCTTCCTGCCGGGCCTGGGTCAGCCCGCCTCTCATCTCGCGGGCCTTGGGGGTCAGGTGGATGCGCGACACCCGTTTGTCCGCTGGGTCGCTGCGTTTTTCAATGAGCCCCTTTTCCACCATGCGGTCCAAAGTGCCCGACAGGGTGGCGCTGTCCAGGGTGAGGCGCTTGCCCACCTCGCCGGCGGAGAGGCCGTCCTCCAGGGCCAGGGCAGCCATGATCAATTGCTGCAAAGGGGTAAGGCCATAGGGTTCCAGGCGTTTTTTCAAGGCGGCGTGGCCGCGTTGATAGGCCTTGGCCAGAAGAAAAATGGTGCACTCGTCCGGGGTGTCCATGCTGCCTCGCAGTTAGTTCGTATGCAAGATAATCACGAAACGCGATCAGAGTCAAATTTTTTTTGGGGCGCCGTTCCGGCAGGAGGCAATGGCTGGCAAGGCATGGCAAAAAGTGAACAAATGTTCAAAAAACGGTTGACATGGAAAGCGGCGGCGTTGTTGAATCGCAGTGAATCATCATTGTAGGATGTGTGCACAACACTTCATCGACGCTTAGCTATCGAGGCCAGTTTTGCAAGCCCAACCGTCTGCCCTAATTTGGCGCCGTCAAATCAGCGGCGTCCTTGATCCCATCTTCGGGCCGAACGTGGCCCGCGGCAGCCGGTGCAAGACTATGCCGGGCGAAGGTCTGGTACTCTCATTTTTGTCTCGTTGCAAACCCCCTCGGCCCCGGGTCGGCGGGGGTTTTTAAATTGATGTTTTAGGCGGCCCCTTACGGGGTCATGGGCGCGGCACGGGGCCAGAAAGGCCCGGGGCGCCACCTAATAGCAGTTATGCAGGCCGTTGGCACCGCTGTATCCGAGGCAGGACCAATGGTTTGCCGAGGCGGGGTTTCCCGCTGGGCATTGGTTGCAAGCATCTCTTTAAGGGAGGGGATCATTATGAGACGTCTCGGACTTTTCCTAGTCATTTTGCTGGCCGGCCTCCTGGTGGTAGGCACCAGCGGACCGGCCCAGGCGGTGAAACCCATCAAGATCGGCGTGGCTGGCCCCATGTCCTTCACCCAGGGCGAGGGCCACTGGAACGGCGCCACTTTGGCCGCCATGGAGATCAATGAAAAAGGCGGCGTCATGGTGGGCGGCACCAAACGGCCCATCGAACTGATCAAAGTGGACACCAACGAGTTCATCAGCATCCCCGACGCCACCAACGCCATGGAATTGGCAATCTCCCGGCACAATGTGGACTTTTTGGTGGGCGGCTTCCGCAGCGAGGCGGTCCTGGTGATGCAGGACATCGCCATGGACAACAAAAAGATCTTCATCGGCTGCGGCGCGGCTCACCCCAAGCTCTGCACCCGAGTGACCAAGGATTATGACCGCTATAAGTACTGGTTCCGCCTGACGCCCATCAACTCCACGTTCCTGGGCAAGGTCGTTTTCATCCAGTTGGGCACCGTGGCGGCCATGATGAAAAAGGGCCTGGGCGTCAAGGACCTCAGCGTGGCGATCATCGCCGAAAAGGCCGCCTGGAACGAGCCCATCGTGGCGGCGGCCAAGAAGTTTTTGCCCAAAATGGGCATGAAGGTGGCCGGCGTCTGGCGGCCTTCGCCGGTGGCCAAGGACGTCACCGCCGAGTTGGGCGCCATCGAGCGCTCCAAGGCCAACATCATCTTCACCAGCTTCTCGGCTTCGGTGGGAATCCCCTTTGCCAAACAGTACGGTGAACTCAAGATAGCCGCCCCGGTGGTGGGCATCAACGTGGAGGCCCAAAAGGACGGCTTCTGGAAGGCCACCGGTGGTAAGGGCAACTACGCCATGACGCTCAACACTTACGCCAAGGTCAAGATCACCGACCTGACCATTCCCTTCTACGAGAAATATCTCAAGACCTTCGGCGAGGCCCCCAACTACACCGCCGGCACCTATGACGCGGTGTACCTGTTGGCCAAGGCCGCCGAAAAGGCCGGCACCATCAACTCCGACGCGGTGGTGAAGGTTTTGGAGAAGATCAAGGACGTGAGCACCGCCGGCGTGGTGGTGTTTGACAAGTCCCACGACGTGACCTGGGGCCCGGGCTACGTGACCTCCCTGGGCACCCAGTGGCAGGATGGCAAGAACATGTGCGTCTGGCCTTACAAGTGGAAGGGCGTCACCTACGAGGGCACCGTGCCCATCAAGTTCGCCCCCTGGGTGATCAAGCGCTACAAGAAGTAAGAACCAAGCCGCGCGCCGCCGTCACGGCACTCTGCGGGAACGGAGGCGCGCGGCCTACACCCAAAAACCCTGCCTTTTTGCGCGGCGCCCGCCCGCCATTTGCGCGGCGCCGTAAGGGGGGTAACGCCTTTACCGGGGTGGCCGCATGATTCTGGATATTATCGTCAACGGGCTGATCAACGGCAGCGTGTACGCTCTTTTGGCCATCGGGTTTTCCCTGGTCATGGGGGTGGCCCGCATCGTCAACATCGCCCACACCGCCTTCTACATGACCTCGGCCTATTTCATCTACATGGGCTTCACCTATCTGAACATCCCACCCTTGCTGGCCATGCTCTGCGCCCTGCCGGTCACCGTGGCCCTGGGGCTGTTGGCCTACAAGTTTTTCATCAAGCCCATCCAGGAGCACGAGGCGGCGGTTTTGATCGCCACCATCGCCCTGGCCATGGTGATCCAGGAGGCCTTTTTGATGGTCTTCGGAGGGCACTACCTGGGGGTGCCGCCCCTGGTGTCGGGCTACGCTTTGATCTTCGGAGTGAAGGTGACCTGGCAACACCTGTTGGCCCTGGGTGTGGCCCTGGCAGTGCTGATAGGCGTGCGCTTCTTCCTGATGAACACCAAGATTGGCCTGGCCATCCGTTCCACCGCCGAGGACCGTGAGGTGGCCAACTTAATGGGTATGAACGTCACCGCCGTGGCCATGTGGGCGGTGGCGGTTTCCATTGGCCTGGCCGCCATCACCGGGGCCATCGTGGTGCCCCTGGTGGTGCTGGACCCGCACATGTGGATGCACCCCTTGATCATGATGCTGGCCATCGTGGTTTTGGGCGGCCTGGGCAGCATCGAGGGCAGCTTCGTGGGGGCCTACATCATCGGCTTCACCGAGGCCCTGGTGGTGTTTTTGTTGCCCATGGGCTCTTTTCTCAAGGACCCGGTGGCCCTGACCATCATGATCCTGGTGCTTCTGATCAAGCCCGAGGGTTTGTTCGGGGTGGTCTTTGAGGAGGAGAGATAACGATGTACTGGCTTATGGCAAACTTAAGGCAGGCCGGCATCATCGTTAGAAACGAGGTCTTTGTACTGCCCAGCCGCATCGCGGTGCTGGTCTTTGTGGTGGCCCTGCTGGCCCTGCCCATCTTCACTCAGGATCCTTACGTCCTGCGCATCATCATTCTAACCTCGGTGTTCGCGCTTTTGGCCGCCAGTTGGGACTTCCTCTCCGGCTTCACCGGACAGATGAACTTCGGCCACGCCCTGTTCTTCGGGGTGGCGGCCTACACCGCGGCCAAGCTCAACCTGGATTTGAGCATACCGCCCTGGGGCTCGATCCCCCTGGGCGCCGTCGGCGGGGTGCTGGCCGGCTTGGTGGTGGGCATCCCCTGCCTCAGGCTGCGCGGAGCCTACCTGGCCCTTACCACCCTGGCTTTTCCCATTATTTTGATGGGCGTGGTTTTCGCCTTGCCCGACTTCACCGGAGGCGAGTTGGGCATCTCTGGCCTAAGCCGTCTCTCCGGCTCCCGGGTGGGCGACTACTACATCACCGGCGGCTGTATGCTGGTCTTCTGTTTTTTGATGTGGAAGATCACCGACTCCAAGACAGGCATCATCCTGCACGCCATCCGCGAGGACGAGGTGGCCTGCCGCTCGGCGGGCATCAACACCACCCGCTACAAGCTGATGGCCTTTTGCATCAGCGGGTTTTTCGCCGGCATCTCCGGCGGCCTGTATGCCCACATCATGCGCCTGGCCGGCCCCAGCACCCTGGAGGTGAACACCTCCTTCCTGGTGATAATCTGGTCGGTGTTCGGAGGCATGGTCTCCATCTACGGCCCCGTGGCCGGGGTGTTCATCCTGTTCCCCATGTTGGAGTTCTTGCGCTTCATCCCCCAGGCCCGCATGCTGGTCTTCGCCTTTTTAGTGCTGTTGACCCTTTTGTACATGCCGGAAGGGTTGATCCCTTGGATTCGCGACAAGATCGAAAAGGTCTGCCCGCGCTGCAAGGCCCGGAATCTGGGCACGCGCAGCAACTGCCGGGTCTGCAACGCGGTGTTGGACTAGACCCTGGCCGAGAAAGTCATTTTTTCATCGTTTGAGGTGACACGCATGGAAGCCAAAGAGCAATATCTCTCCAAGCCCTGGGTGCAGTTCTACCCCGAGGACGTACCGGCGGAGTTGGAAATCCCCCAGACCTCCATCCCCCAGATTTTCGACGAAGTGGTGGCCAAATACGGCAACAAGACCGCTTTGATCTTTTATGGCAAAAAGATCAGCTACAAGCAGTTGGCCGATCAGGCCAACCGCTTTGCCGCCGCCCTGGCCGATCTGGGTGTGTCCAAAGGAGACCGGGTGTCGCTTTTCCTGCTCAACTGCCCCCAATACGTGATCGCCTACATGGGCGCGCTCAAGGCCGGGGCGGTGGTGACCCCGGTGAGCCCGGTCTACACCAGCCAGGAGGTCGCCCACCAGCTATCTGACAGCGGCGCCAACACCGTGGTCTGTCAGGATATGCTCTATGACAACGTGGCCCGCTCCGGGGTGGAGATCAAAAACGTAATTCTCACCAGCATCGACGAGTACCTGCCCACCATGAAAAAGGTGTTCGCCAAAAAGGTGATGGCCAAGGCTTACGGCGGCATGGAGGTGCCCGATGCGGCCATGATCAAGGCGGCCGGGCTGTTGAACTTCCAGGAGCTGATCAAAAAGTATCCCCCCAATCCGCCCCAGGTGGAGATCGATCCCGAACAGGACCTGGCCGCTCTGCCCTACACCGGCGGCACCACCGGCCTGCCTAAGGCGGCCATGCTGACCCACCACAACATACTGGCCTGTCAGGCTCAGGCCCTGTCCTTTTGGGGCCAGATCTTTGAAGAGGGCAACGAGACCACCATCGCCTTCTTGCCCTTCTTCCACATATATGGCCAGGTGGTGGTGATGCTCACCGGCATCATCCACGGCTTCACCCTGGTCTTGTTCACCACTCCGGACATGGACGACATCCTGGCGGCCATCGAGCGCTACAAGGCCTCGGGCTTTTACGGGGTGCCCACCCTGTATGAGTATCTCAAGGAGTACGACAAGACCGACCGGGTCAACTGGAAGCGCCTCAAGCTGGTGGTCTGCGGGGCCGACACTCTGCACGAGACCACGGTGGCAGATTGGGAACGCCGCACCGGCAGCCGCATCATCGAGGGCTACGGCATGACCGAGACCAGCTCGGTGAGTCACACCAATCCGCTGGAAAGGCCCAAGCAAGGCTCCTTCGGGCTGCCCATTCCCAACATGGACGCGGCCATCTTGGATCACGAAGGCACCGATTTCATGCCTTTGGGCGAGGTGGGCGAGTTGGTGCTGTCGGGCCCCAACATCATGCAGGGCTACTGGCAGCGGCCCGACTCCACCGCCGAGACCCTCATCGATCTGGAGGGCAGGAGGTGGTTACGCACCGGTGACCTGGTGAGCATGGACGAGGAGGGCTACTTCCACTTCTTCGACCGCAAGCGCGACCTGATCAAGCACAAGGGCTACTCGGTGTTCGCCAAGCACGTGGAGGAGGTGCTCTACGGCCATCCCCAGGTGAAGGCCGCCGGCGTGGTGGGGGTGCCCGATCCCAAGGTGGGCAACGTCATCAAGGCCTATGTGGTGCTACAGGCCGAGGCGCGGGGCAAGATCTCCGAAGAGGAGTTGACCGAGTACTGCAAGGAAAAGCTGGCCTTCTACAAGGTGCCCGGCATCATCGAATTCCGCGGGGAGTTGCCCAAGACCGACGTGGGCAAGGTGTCGCGGCGTGAGCTGAGGGAAGAGGCGGAGGAAGCATAACATGGCCGCACCTTTCCTGGAGGTAGAGGGGCTGACCAAGGACTTCGGCGGGCTTAGGGCCATCAACGAGGTCACCTTTTCCATGGGCCGCGATGAGATTTTGGGGCTGATCGGTCCCAACGGCGCGGGCAAGACCACCATGGTTCGCCTGATCACCGGCATCCTGAGGCCCAGCAAGGGCAAGGTCCATTTCAAAGGCCATGACATCACCGGCATGAAGACCTGGGACGTGGTGAACAAGGGTATCGCCTGCACCTTCCAGAACATGCGCCCCTTTCGGCGTCTACCCATCATCGCCAACGTGATGGTTTCTTGCCTCAGCCCCCGGGCCATGAAACGCGGCGAGTGGGTCAAACGGGTGGAGGCCAAGGCCATGGACGCCCTGGAGTTCGCCGGCATCTCCGATATGGCCCTGGAAAAGGCCTCCACCCTGTCCCAGGGCGACTTAAAGCGCCTGGAAGTGGCCCGGGCGGTGGCCACCGAGCCCGAGCTGTTGCTCTTGGATGAACCCTTTGGCGGGCTGAGCCCGGCCGAGACCGACTTGATGGCCAAATCCATCAGCCGGCTGCACAAGGGCGGCCGCTTCGGCAGGCTGCACAGCGAGGGTCCGGCCATGATCATCATCGAGCATAAGCTGCAACAGTTGATGAAGATCGTGGATCGCATTTTGGTCTTGAACTTCGGAACGGTCATCGCCCACGGCACGCCCGAGGAGGTGGTGAGCAACCAAGAGGTCATCGAGGCCTATCTGGGCGAGGGAGGCGCGTGAGATGCTCTTAAGCGTATCCAATCTCACGGTAAGCTACGACCGGGCCATGCTGGTCAACGACATCAGCATGCAGGTGGATAGCGGTGAGTTGATCAGCTTGGTGGGGCCCAACGGTGCGGGCAAATCCACCATCCTGCGGGCCATCACCGGCCTGGTGGCCTGGGAAAAGGAGATGCTCAGGGGCACCGCCGGCGGCGACGTCACCCTGGAGGGCCAGGTGAGCTTTGACGGCCAGAGCATCGACAAGATGCCGGCGCACGACATCGTCAAGCTGGGCCTGGTGCATTGCCCCGAGCGGCGGCGGCCTTTCAGGGAGATGAGTGTGCTGGACAACCTCATGGCCGGGTCCTTTCTCTTCAAAGACCATGAGGAGTCGCACCGCATCCTGGAGACGGTTTACGAGCTGTTCCCGGTGCTCAAGGAGCGCTCCAAGCAGATCTCGGGCACTCTGTCCGGCGGCGAACAGCAGATGCTGGCCATCGGCCGGGCCCTGATGTCCCGCCCCAAACTGTTGTTGATCGACGAGCCCAGCACCGGCCTGGCGCCGTTGCTTCGCGAGGAGGTGTTCAACAAGATCATGGAGATCAAGGCACTGGGCATCACCATCCTTTTAGTGGAGCAGGAGGTGGCCACCGTGTTCAAGATGGCTTCGCGCAACTATGTGCTTTCCTCGGGCAAGATTATCGCCGAGGGCGTGGGCGAGGAGCTTTTGGAAGACGAGGTGATCCGAAAGACCTACCTGGGCCTGTAGAGCATAGCCAAAAATCCGAAGCCCGGCGGGGAGCCATCCCGGCCGGGCTTTTAATTTGGGATTTTGGCCGACATCTTCGCGGTTATTGCGGGAAGGTCAGGCAGCAGGCTGCGCCAATCCGTTGGTTTGATGAAAAAGTGTGTAAAAGAAGAGATACAGCCATAGTTGTCATCGCGAGGAACATCCTGGCAAAGGATGTGACGTGGCGATCTTCCGCTTACCTCCAGTGGAGCCTATCAGGGGAAAGGAGGATTGCCACGGAGCGGCGGGGAGACCTCTTCTAACTTCCAAGCCCATTCGCCGCCACTCCTCGCAATGACAACTATTGATTTGGGCTTACCAA
>JANQFN010000502.1 GCA_028277825.1 Desulfarculaceae bacterium | reverse complement strand
GAATTGATCGAAGGCATCAAGAACTCGGGCAAGCGCACCATCTTGCTGGTGGAACACAAGTTCGACATGATCATGAATCTTTCCGATTCCATAGCGGTGCTCAAGGAGGGGCGCCTGATCTGCGACGACGCACCGGATGTAGTCAGCTGCAACGCCGAGGTGCTGGAGGCCTATCTGGGCGGGGGGGTGAGCGATGCCTGATACCGTCCTGACCCTGGAGGGGGTGCAGACCTTTATCGATCAGCATCACATTCTGCAGGGTGTGAGCCTTGAGGTGCCCGCGGGCCAGGCCCTGGTGCTGTTGGGCCGCAACGGGGCGGGCAAATCCACCACCTTGCGCACCGTGATGGGGCTGACCCCGGCCAGCCGGGGCAGCATCGTCTTTGACGGCGCCGACATCACCCAGGCCCGGCCCTATGAGATCGCCCGGGCCGGCATCGGCTTCGTGCCCGAGGACCAAGCGGTGCTCTACACCCTCACCGTGGAAGAGAACTTCCGCTTGGCCATGCTGAGCGAGGACGAGGCCAGCTTCGCCCGCCAGGAGGCGGTGTTCGAGCTGTTTCCGGACCTAAAAAAGTTTTGGAAGTCCAAGGCCGGGGTGCTCTCCGGCGGCCAGAAGCAGATGCTGGCCATCGCCCGCACCATGGTCAACGATCACAAGCTGCTGTTGATCGACGAGCCCTCCAAGGGCCTGGCCCCCATCCTGGTGGACCAGTTGGCCGAATCCCTGAACCAGATCAAGAGCCACACCACCATCGTCCTGGTGGAGCAGAACTTCCACATGGCCAGCCAAGTGGGCCAGGACTACTACATCCTGGACGACGGACTGGTGGTGCACCAAGGGGTAATGAGCGACTTGGCCCAGGACCATGAACTCAAACAAAAATATCTGGGCATCGCCTGAGAAGGGTTGTGGAAGATGAGTAACGTTGCACAAAGCGCAGCCCTGGAACTAAACGGCAGCCAGAACCTCAAGAAGTGGGGTGGTTGGATCCTGGGGGTGGGTATCTGGTTTTTGCCCCTGTTGTGGACCGACCTGACCACCTACCTGGTCTTGACCGTGGCCGGCATCACCATGGGCATGCTCTTGTTCCTCACCGCCTCGGGCTTCACCATCATCCTGGGCCTGATGGACGTGATCAACCTGGCCCACGGCGCCTTCTTCGCCTGGGGGGCCTACACCGGCTTCACCGCCCTGACCCTGTTGAACAAGTACGGCTGGGTGGAGACCGGCAGCCTGGGCCAGAGCGTGGGCAGCATCCTGATCTGCCTGGTCCTGGCCCTGGCCATCGGTTGGGTGCTGGGGGTGATCCTGGAGTGGCTTTTGATCCGGCGCACCTACGGCAGTCACCTCAAGCAGATCCTGATCACCATGGGCGCCGCCCTGGTCATGGCCGAGATCATCACCATCTTCTGGGGCCCCAATGACGAGGTGGTACAGACCCCGGCCGCCTTTACCGGCAGCATCGACGTCTTTGACGTGATCGTGGAAAAATTCCGCCTCTTGGCCATTCTGGTGGGGGGCGCGGTGTTTATCGCCATGAATTGGGTGCTGCACAAGACCAAGCTGGGCATCATCGTGCGCGGCGGGGTGGAAAACGGCGAAGTGGTGCAGACCCTGGGCCACAACATCCGCCGCATCTTCACCTACGTCTTTGCCGCCGGCGCCGCCCTGGCCGCCATGGGCGGCACCATGTGGTCCATCTACACCCAGGAGATCCGGCCCGACATGGGCGAGGAAAACCTTATCTTCGCCCTGATCGTGGTGGTGATCGGCGGCATGGGCTCGGTCACCGGCTGCTTTTTGGCCTCCTTGATGGTGGGCCTGGCCTTCAACTACGTGGCCTTTTCCGCGCCCACCCTGGCCCTGGGAGTGAACATCATGATCATGGCGGTGATTCTCCTGCTCAGGCCCAGCGGCCTGATGGGGAGGGATTAGCCATGAGCATCCCCACCACCGCTTTCACCCCGGTCGAGATGCTGCGCCAGCAAGAGGCCGCCGCCCGCTACACCCGGCCCGCCCTCTGGCTGCAACTGGCCATCCTGGCCCTGTTCATCCTGGAGCCCTGGGCCATCTCCTCTTTCCGGGTGATGGACGTGGCCGCCAAGGTGATGATCTTCACGGTGCTGGTGGCCTCCTATGACCTATTGTTGGGCTACACCGGCATCTTCTCCCTGGCCCACGCCATGTTCTTCGGCATGGGGGCCTACAGCCTGGCCCTGATCACCCACCACGCCGGCGGGCCGGCCTGGTGGCACTTGCCCCTGGCCGGCCTGGTGGCCCTGGTGCTGGCCGTCCTGGTCTCCTTGCTGGTGGCCTTTTTCTCCCTGCGTCTGAAGGCCCTGTTCTTCGTGGTGATGACCCTGGCCCTGGCCCAGTTCGCCGACATCCTCAGCCTGCAATGGCACAGCTTCACCGGCGGCGAGGACGGCGTTTCCTTCAAGCTGCCCGGGGTGTTGGCGGTGGACTGGTCCGGCGGTTCGTTAGCCGGCGTGCCCCTCAACGGCCGCCTGCTCTCCTATTACGTGGTGCTGATCGTGGCGGTCCTGTTATTCATGGGGCTGGTGCGTTTTGTGCGCTCCCCGGCCGGGCGGGTGCTCAAATCCATCCGCGACAACGAGCAGCGGGCCACCGCTTTGGGCTACAAGACCTTTAACTACCAGATACTGTCCAACGTGTTCAGCGCGGCGGTGGCCGCCCTCTGCGGGGTGCTGTATGCCATGTGGGTGCGCTTCGTGGACCCGGAATCAGCCATGTCCACCGCCATCATGCTCAACATTCTCCTGATGCTGATCATCGGCGGCATGGGCACTCTCTACGGGGCCATCGTGGGCACCGCCTTCATCTTCATCGCCGAGTCCTGGCTGGCCGACGGCCTCAACGCGGTCAAGTCATACCTGCCCGATCTTTTGATTTTGCAGCGCTTGGCCGACCGCTGGATACTCTACTTCGGCATCCTGTTCATCCTGGTGGTCATCTTCTTCCCCAAGGGATTGGTGGGCACCGCCCGGGACATGGCCGCCAGACGAAAAAAACGAAGCGCTGTGGAGTAGCACCATGTCCGACCCCCATGCCAGCGCCGGCATCCTGAGCTTCGCGGCCTACATACCGAGGCACACCCATGACGCCGACTTCATCGCCTCGCAATGCGACACCCCGGCCGAAATCATCCGCACTAAGCTGGGCTGGTACCAGAAGAACGTGCCCGGCCCGGGGGACGGCACCGTGGCCATGGGGCTCAAGGCGGCACGCAAGGCGCTGTACTATTCCCGCTTGGACCCCGATGACATCGATCTGGTGATCTGGTCCGGCGAGGAGATCAAGGAATACCGCAATTGGCCGGTGGGCCCCAAGCTGCAAAAGGAGCTGGGCCTGAAAAAGGCCTGGTCATTCGACATGCAGCAGCGCTGCGGCACCACCCTGGTGGCCCTGAAGCTGGCCCGGGACATGATCCGGGCCGACGATTCCATCAACAACGTGCTCATCGCCTCGGCCTACCGCAATTCGGACCTGATCCAATATCCCAACCCCCGGGTGCGCTGGATGTACTATCTGGCCGCCGGCGGCGCGGCCTGCGTGGTGCAGCGCGACTGCCCGGTGAACGAGATTCTCTCAGCCCAATTCATGAGCGACGGCTCCTTTGCCTGGGACGTGTACGTGCCCCAGGGCGGTTCGGCCGCGCCCGTGACCAGCGAGGGCCTGGCCACCCAACAGAACTACTTGGACGTGATGGATCCGGAGGGCATGAAAAAGCGCCTGGAAAAGCTCAGCCTGTCCAACTGGCTGGTATGCATCGACCGGGCCCTGGCCAAGGCCGGTTTCGGCCGCGACGACGTGGACTACCTGGCCACGCTGTTGGTCAAAAAGAGCGCCCACGACTATCTCATGGCCCAGTTGGGCCTGGAGCCCGAGCAGACGCGCTATCTGGAGGAGTTCGGCCATCACGGCCAGAACGACCAGATACTCTCTTTGGAGCTGGCCACCGAGGAGGGCCGCTTGCATGATGGCGACATCGTCTTGATGATTTCGGCGGGCATCGGCTACGCTTGGGACAGCCTGGTGCTGCGCTGGGGGCCGTGCCAGGCGACGGCGGAGAGCGAGGCTGCGGCGTGATCTACGGCGACTGGATGGGGCGCTGGGCCCGGGCCTATCCTGACGACGAGGCCCTGGTGGATGCCATCAGCGGCCGGCGCTACACCTATGGCCAGATGGCCACGGACATCAATTGCCTGGCCAATTACCTGAGCCGGGACCTGGGCATCAGCAAGGGCGACCGCGTAGCCTGTTTGTCCTGCAACCGGGCCGAATACATCACTCTGTTCTTCGCCCTCAGCCGCCTGGGCGCCATCCTGGTGCCCCTGAACTTCCGTCTGGCGCCCGGCGAGTTCCTCTACTTTCTGGAAGATGCCGCGCCCCGGGCCATATTTTTTGACCAGGACCACGCCCAGCAGGTGGCAGGCTTCGAGGGACAGGCCAAGTTGGAGCACAAGATCTGTTTCGACTCGGACGACAGCCTGGGACCGGCCCTGCCCGCGTTGTGGCCAGGTCTGTCCGGCGATCCGCCGCCGGCAGTGGAGATCGGCCCGGAGGACCCCCAACTGATCATCTACACCTCAGGCACCACCGGCCTGCCCAAAGGCGTTATCCTCACCCACGGCATGATCGCGGCCAACGCGGTCAACACCAACCTGGGCTGGGACTTGCGTGCCGGCGACAGCACCATCCTGCACGCGGCCATGTTCTACACCGCCGGCTGGAACGTCTTCACCCTGCCCCTGTTCCAGTGCCGGGGCAGGAACATCCTGGTGCAAAGCTTTGAGCCCGAACTGATCCTGGACCTGATCCAACGGGAGCGCATCAGCCTGTTCTTCGGGGTGCCCACCATGTTCCAAATGCTGATGGAATCACCCCGGTTCGCGGATACCGATTTTTCCTCCTTGCGTTTTCTGGTCTCGGGCGGGGCGCCGCTGGGTTTGGAGGTATTGGAGGTCTTTCAAGAGCAAAAGGGCCTGCGCATCTGGGAGGGCTACGGCCTCACCGAGATGGGGCCCAACGACTTTTTGGCCAATGGCAAGCCGGGCACCTTCGGCTGCCCCACACCGCTCACCGACGTAAAGCTGGTGGATGACGCAGGCAATGAGGTCCCAACCGGGCAGGAAGGTGAAATCCTCATGCGCGGCCCGGCCATGTGTGCCGGCTACTGGAACCAGCCCGAAGCCACCGCCGAGGCCATAAGGAACGGCTGGTTCCACACCGGCGACCTGGGTAAAGTCGATGCCGACGGCCACTACTCCATCGTGGGCCGCAAAAAGGACATGATCATCTCCGGCGGGGCCAACATCTACCCGGCCGAGATCGAGCACCTGGTGCAGACCCACCCGGCGGTGGCCGGGGTGGCGGTGATCGGGGTGCCTGACGCCAAGTGGGGCGAGGTGCCCAAGGCCCTGGTGGAACTCAAGGCCGGCGCCGCCCTGACCCTGGAAGAACTCAACCAGTTTTTGGCGGACAAGCTGGGACGCTTCAAGCTGCCCAAATATTTGGCCGTGGTGACCGAACTGCCCCGCACCCCGGCCTCGAGCAAAGTGCAAAAGTTCATTCTCAAGGAGCAACACGGCAGGGCGGACAACAACTAGCGGATTGGGATATGAGCCAAGACATCACAAGCATCGGACTCAGGGGTTTCGGCCTCTATCTGCCCAGCGAAATCAGCGGAGCCCCGGAGATCGCCGAGGTCTCGGGCCTCAGCCT
>JANQFN010000411.1 GCA_028277825.1 Desulfarculaceae bacterium | reverse complement strand
GGTGGCGATCTGGCCGGAAAAGCCCTGGTTGATTTCCACCTCCAAAGAGAGGGTGGCCAGGCCCTGCTCCTTGAGCCCGGCGGCCAGGGGCGGCACGTCGAACAACTCCGGTTCGCAGAATTTTACCACGTAGAAGATGGCGCCCTGAGCCCCGCTTTGCTGGGCCAGCCCCTTGAGCCAGGCCAGGCGCTCGTCGATGGCCGAGGCCCGGGTGGAACAAGGCGGCATGGCAAAATACTGCTCACAGAGAGCATCATAGGGATCCTCCGCTTTGCTGGCGGGGTAGATCAGGCGGCGGCTCAGGTTCAAAAAGTCGTCGTGCCCGATGCCCGCGCCCAGCTCGTCCAGCAGGATCAAAATCTCCTTGGGGTTGGGCAAAACCCCGCTGAGCATGACCACCGGGCCTTCCGGCGCCGGGCCCTCGTAAGCGGCCAGGAACCCTTCCAGCAGGGGGATGAAGTCCTCGGGGTGCAAAAACTCACCGGCCCGCAGCACCCGATAGAACTCCTGGTTGCCGGCGGTCAGCTTGCCCTGGGCGCGCAGTTCATAGGCCCGGCCAACCAGCCCGGCCACTTGCTGCCCCCAGGCCACGGCCTGGGCCAGGCTGCCCTCCAGCCGGGGCCCGAAGCGCTGGGCCAAAGCCGCGTCCAAGAGCTTCAACTGCTCCCGGTAATAATCCTTGGCCGATTCCCTAAAAGGGGCCTTGGGATGATAGAAAAATTCCACCGGCGCCGGCGGCTCCAAATAGTCCTTCATCAATGAGGCCAGGTTCTGCAGGGAATCGCAAGTGTGGGGCAACAGCAGGCCTTCCAGGCGCTGGGCCCCGCCGGCCAGGACCAGCTCCAGGCCCTGGCGCACCACCGAGCAGATATAGGGCTGCAAATGAGCCGGAGCCTGGGCCGGCTCCAGGGGCGGGTCCCAGATTTCGATGGGCGTGATGTTGTGCGCCCAGAGGATTTCTTTGGGGTGTTGGGCCGGGAACACGCCGTAGAGGTGGCGGCCCTGGTCTTGCTGGGTGGACATGTAATCGTGGCGGCTGGGTATGGCCAGGGGGGTGGGGCTCATGGTCTCCTCGAAAAGTGCTCAGTGGCCTAAATAGGTGAGATTCCCGGCAGTATAGGTCGGGCTTTCAATACCTGTCAACCTATGAATCATATTCAGTTTTTCGGTTTGGTTTCCGTGGCCACGTACCAGTGATTGCGCCCGGGATCGCGCACCGCGTCGCCCTCGCCGGGAAACACCATCTGCTCCTCCAGCGAAGTGGGTTCGCTGACCTTGGGCCAGACCTCGGGCCGCGGCTCGGGTCCCTCCAGGGCTGCCTCATTGGGCGCATGGTCGGCCATTACCGGGTGCCGCCGCAGGTTCACCTCAGGCACCTCCCAGGAGAACTCGATGGCAATGCCGTTGGGGTCAAAGGAGTAGATGGAGTGGATGAAGCCGTGATCGATCACCTCGCTGGCCCAAAAACCGGCAGCCTCCAGTTTGTCTTTGAGGTTCCAAAGGTCAGCCTGACGTTCCACACCAAGGGAGACGTGGTCAAAGGCAAAGGGACCCCTTTGGGGTACGCCGTGGTCCTTTTCCGGGATGGGCTCCACGCCGGGCCACTCAAAAAAGGCGATGAAGTCCCGGGGACCCAGTTGTAAAAAGTAGTGGTGGTAGCCGGACTTGCCCAGGCCGCCCACCAGACGCAGGCCCAAGAGATCGCGCCAAAAACGGATGGTAGCCTCCATGTCGGCCGTGGCCAGGGCCAGGTGGTTGACGCCGGTGTATCGCACCATTTGCTAACTGCTCCTCAGGTTGCCGGAGGGATCCAAGAGACTCCACCGGGTGGTTGCTATCTCCAATTTTATCCCATATCATGGGGTGGCATAGTTGAAATTTTTCAATTAAGGACCATAACATATTGAAATAATGAACAACCCTGCCGCAAGCCGCGGGGCATCAAGAGGAAAAATTCAGCTTTATGGCGCGGCAAGCCGCGGGGAACGAACTCCGTATGAGGGTTCCAGAATTTGTACCATCTGAAGAATTTGCCCTGTCTCCTTGTGGTGGACGCTGATGAGGGGCCACCTGAGAAGTACTGTAAGGCTCCAAAGCCGTTGGAGGCGGAACCTGCCCACCGGATCGCAATAGAATAACTTTAGCACCTCAACAAGCGCTGCATTGAAACGGTTGGTAAGGAAATCAGGAGAAGGTAGGGAACCTCATGCCCTCGGCGCGGTTAGGCTTGCTCATCGGTTTGTTGCTGATGGTGAGCCCCGCCTGCGGTTGGTTGCCGACCGGCCAGACCCCGCATTTGCCCACCGAGGTCGGCTTGCTGGAAGACCCAAGCGGCAAGATGGATATCACCCAGGCTGCCTCGCCCCAGACCGCGGCGCGCTACCAGACCAGAAGTGGCAGCCGGATGTCGTTAGGCTTCAGCCGTTCGGCGCTTTGGGTGCGCATCCCCTTGGACCAGGCTCCGGTGTCCGGCCGCTGGGTATTGGAGGTGGATGCTCCCTGGATGGACCGGGTGGATTTGTATCTACCCACACCCAAAGGCGGCTGGAAAAGGGAGTCCACCGGGCTTGAGCAACCATCTGCGGCCAACAGGTTGCCGCTATTCGCCCTGCCGGTGCCCTCGGACACGCCGCGCCAAGGCCATGCCTACTTGCGTTTACAATCGGTGCTGTCGCTCAACACCGGCCTGCGCATGTGGCCCCAAACCCAATTCGTGGCCAGCACCGTGGCCGACAGCTATCTCTATGGCTATCTCTACGGCGTGTTGGGGGCCATGGTCTTGCTCAATTTGCTGGTGTTCGCCACCACCCGCGACCGGGCCTACCTGATATATCTTTTGTATCTGGTGAGCATCATAGTTCACCAGTTTTGCCTGCAAGGCCAGATATTGTTCTTGCCCGCCGTGGCTTGGCCCCTGGTGCCGCACATCAGTCTGGTGGTCTCGGGCTGCGTATTCTTCTTCGGTGCTGCCTTTTGCCGCGTGTTCTTGAACGCCAGGGCCGTCGCACCCCTGGTGAATCGGCTGCTGATAGGCGGTCAGGCGGTGGCGCTGGTGCTGGTGCTCTTGGGGGTGACCGGTCAAATATGGTGGGGGACTTGGCTGGTGCACACCTTGGCCTTGGTGGGCCCGGTGTTGGCCATCGTCGCCGGAATCAAAGCCTTGGCCGGGGGGTTCAGGCCAGCGCGCTTTTATTTGGCGGCCTGGGCGGTGCTCCTGCTGGGGTCCATGGCTTGGGGGGCCTGGAGCATGGGGTGGAATTTACTGGTCCCGTTGCCCCGGTCACAATTGGCCGTGGCGGCGGCCCTGGAATGTATTCTATTGTCCCTGGCCCTGGCGGATCGGATCAGAGTGATGCAACACGAGCGGCGGGTGCTGGCCCAACGGGAACGGCGCTACCGCCAATTGAGTATTACCGATGAACTGACCGGTCTGTTCAATACGCGCTACTTCTGGAGCAAGTTGGACAGCGAGATCAGGCACGCCCACGATCTGGGCCAGACACTGGGTCTGGTCCTGTTGGATGTGGACAATTTCAAGCGCTTCAACGACACCTTCGGCCACATGGAGGGCGACAAAGTGTTGGCTAAGCTGGGCAAGCTGATGCAGGCGACGGTTCGCCCGGCCGATTCGCCTTGCCGCTATGGCGGAGAGGAGTTCGCCCTTATCCTGCCCGGAGCCGAGAGCCAAGCCACTCGCGAGGTGGCTGAACGCGTACGCCAGGCGCTGGCCCGTCATGTGTTTTTATTGGGCAAAAGCGACCGGGAGGTGGTCACCGTAAGCATGGGCACGGCCCAACTCCAGCCCGGCGATGAGTGCGACTCCTTGGTGAGGCGTGCGGACAAGGCCTTGTACCAGGCCAAAGCCCTGGGCAAAAACCAGACAGTTTCCGCTGGGGATTGATCAGCCTCAACCGAAACGGAGACAGCGCCATCCGGCTGAAATCCTTATACTGATCACTACCCAACCTTTGTTGGCTATGGCTGGCTTCACCTGGTTTTGCGGGCGATAAAAGTGCGCTTTTTAAGGGGCGTAAAAGCTTGACGGCCCGCCAAGGGGTGTGCTATGTATTGCCACTGATATGCCGGCGCTAACTACTCTAATGTACTAATAATTGCACGTATTTCCGCTGCGCCGCCAAGCCGTGATTTCACCGGGGCCAGGCCCGTGAACCTTGCAGATGTGAGGTGAGCGGGTTAGAGACAGCACTGCGCTTATGAAACTTTTCACCATATTGGCCAAGCACAAAAAGGCCGTGCTCAAAAAGTGGCTGGATTCCATCGTGGAGTCCTATCCCCAGGAGACGGCCCGCTTTTTGCGCAATAAGAAAGACCAGTTTGCCAACCCGGTGGGCTACACCATCGAAGTGGAGACCGAGCATCTGTTCGACCTGCTTATGGAGGGCATGGACCGGGAAAAGGTGACCCCCTATTTGGACCGCATCATCCGCATCCGGGCCATCCAGGACTTCACCCCTTCCCAGGCTTTGTATTTCGTGTTCGCCCTCAAATACATCATCCGCCACCAGGTGGCCGAAGAGATCGACAGCGACGCCCTGGAACAGGAGTTGGTGGATCTGGAGGCCAGCATCGACATGATGGCCCTGGTGGCCTTTGAGGTCTACATGGCCTGCCGCGAAAAGATCTATGATCTTCGCGCCAAGGAGATCCAGCAGAACGCCTATCTCCTCTTAAGGCGGGCGGAATTGATAGTGGAAAAACCCGGCAAAGACCGGATTGAAGATAACGCCAACTGACAAGGCTAACCGAAACGAGGTAGCAGTCCATGATTGGTTTCCTTTTTAGCGCAGTCGCAGTGCTGATACTTTGCGGTATCGCAGTGGCGGGCGTCTGGGCGCTGGACCTGAAGGTCTTGTTCGGAGTGATCATCCCCTACGCGGCGATAATCACTTTCTTCGCGGGCCTGGTCTATCGCGTCCTGGACTGGGCGCGCTCCCCGGTGCCGTTCGCCATCCCCACCACCTGCGGCCAGGAAAAGTCCCTTTCCTGGATAAAGCCCAACAAGGTCGACAACCCCACCACCTCCGGGTGGGTGATCTTGCGGATGGCTTTTGAGGTTCTCACCTTCCGCAGCCTGTTCCGCAACATGAAGCTGGACTACCGCGAAGGCCCCAAGATCCGCTACAGCTCGGAGAAATTCCTCTGGCTGTTCGCCATCATGTTCCACTACGCCTTTTTGGTGGTGCTGATCCGGCACGCCCGCTTCTTCCTGGAGCCGATCCCCGGAGCCCTGGTGGTTCTGGAGCATCTGGATGGTTTCATGGAAGTGAACCTGCCCTTTTTGGGTCTGGGGCTGCCCGCCATGCAGCTCAGCGGACTGTTGCTCCTGGGCGGAGTCAGCCTGCTGCTGCTCCGCCGCATCGTGATACCCCAGGTGCGCTACATCACCCTGGCTTCGGACTGGTTCCCCCTGTTCTTGATCATCGGCATCGCGCTCACCGGAGCGCTGACCCGTTACGTGGTCAGGGTGGACGTGGTCTCCATCAAGGAAATGGCCATGGGGCTGGCGACCTTCCACCCGGTGGTGCCCGATGGCATCAGCGTGTGGTTCTACGTACACCTATTTTTAGTGTGCGTACTTTTTGCCTATTTCCCCTTCAGCAAGCTGATGCACTTGGGCGGAGTTTTCCTTAGTCCCACACGCAACCTGCCAAACAACACCCGTGAACGGCGCCACATCAACCCCTGGAACTACCCGGTGAAGACTCACGACTACCACGAGTACGAGGACGACTTCAGGGAGAAGATGATCGAAGCCGGCCTGCCGGTGGAAAAGGAAATGTCCGAGCCGGAACCCGAGGCGCCCGTGGCCGAAGGGGCCGAGGAGGAGGACAAGTAAAATGGCTGCCAAGACTCCCAGCCCCGAAGTAGTCGGCCAGGTAGATCACCATCCCCCGCGCAAGGGCTGGATGGACACCAAGCCCGAGTTCAAGCCGGGCAACTATCTGTATGCCGCCCAACCCCAGAACCTGGAGGGCGTGGGCCTGGCCAACCCCAGGACCTGGAATCCTCTGGATGACGACTGGCAACTGCCCGCCGACTGGAAAGGCACCGTCAGAGAAGGCATCGCCGAGCGCCTGCAGCGCTACCGCAGCTTCAAGCTGTTCATGGACATCTGCGTGCGTTGCGGCGCCTGCGCCGACAAGTGCCACTTCTTCATCGGCTCCGGCGATCCCAAGAACATGCCGGTCTTAAGAGCCGAGCTGCTCCGAAGCGTCTACCGCGGCGAGCTAAAGACCGCGGGTAAGATCCTGGGCAAGATGGCCGGCGGGCGCAAGCTCACCGAAGATGTGATAAAGGAGTGGTTCTACTACTTCTTCCAGTGTACCGAGTGCCGCCGCTGCAGCGTGTTCTGTCCCTACGGCATCGACACCGCCGAGATCACTATCATGGCCCGGGAGCTGTTGAACCTTTTGGGTTGCAACATCGACTGGATCGCCGGCCCGGTGAACAACTGCTTCCACAACGGCAACCACTTGGGGCTGCAACCCCACACCTTCAAGGAAAACGTCGAGTACCTGCTGGACGACATCGAAGAGTACGTGGGCGTCAAAATCGAGCCCACCTTCAATCGCAAGGGCGCTGAGATCCTGTTCATCACCCCCTCCGGCGACGTCTTCGCCGAGCCGGGCATCTTCACCTTCATGGGCTATCTGATGCTCTTTGAGCACATCGGGCTGGACTACACCTGGTCCACCTACGCCTCTGAGGGCGGCAACTTCGGCTTCTTCACCTCCCACGAGATGATGAAGCGCTTAAACGCCAAGATGTACCACGAGGCCAAGCGCTTGGGGGTCAAGTGGATCCTGGGCGGCGAATGCGGCCACATGTGGCGCGTGGTGCACCAGTACATGGACACCATGAACGGCCCGGCCGACTTTTTGGAAATGCCCATCAACCCCGTCACCGGCACGGTGTTCAACAACGCCAGCGCCACCAAGATGGTGCACATCACCGAGTTCACCGCCGACTTGATCAAAAACGACAAGCTGAACCTGGACCCCAGCCAGAACGACCACCTGACGGTGACCTTCCACGACTCCTGCAACACCTCCCGGGGCATGGGCCTTTTGGAGGAACCGCGCTACGTGATGAACAAAGTGTGCAACAACTTCGTGGACATGGCCCCGCAGGTGACCCGGGAAAACACCTTCTGCTGCGGATCGGGTTCCGGCCTCAACGCCGGCGAGTACCTGGAGATGCGCATGCGCGGCGGCCTGCCCCGGGCAAACGGGGTAAAAAGGGTGCACGAGGACAAGGGGGCCAACATGCTGGCCTGCGTCTGCGCCATCGACCGCGCGGTGCTCACCCCCCTCATGGAGTACTGGGTGCCGGACGTGGACTGCTGCGGGGTCAGCGAGCTGGTGGGCAACGCCCTGGTCATGGAAGGCCAAGGCGAGCGCGAGTACAACCTGCGCGGCGAGGAAAACCCATCCTATGTGCCGCCTCCCGAGCCGGAGGAGCCCGAAGGCGAAGGCGAGGCCGAGGCCGGAGAGGAGGGTGCTGAATAATGAAGCTCTACAACGGTCCCATAATCATCGTGGGCCTGGTCATCTTCCTGGCCATCTTCCTCTTGCCCTTCTACATCAGCGGGGGCAAGACGGCGGCGGTGCCCAAGCCGGAGCTGCCCAAAAAGTCGGTAGCCACCGAGTGCGTCATGCCCACCGAGTACATGCGCACCAGCCACATGCAGCTTCTAAACGTGTGGCGCGACATGGTGGTTCGCGACGGCGACCGCATCTTCATCAACGAAAAGGGCAAGCACTTCAACATGAGCCTGACCAACACCTGTCTTAGCTGCCACGACAGCAAGGCCAAGTTCTGCGATAGTTGTCACGACTACCTGGCCGTGGCGCCTGTTTGTTGGGAATGCCACCTGGTGCCGAAGGAGAAAAAGTGATGGGCGTGGACAGGAGAAAGTTCTTAAAGATAGCCGGTATCTCCGCCGCCCTGGGCTTGGGTGGCAGCGTGGGCTGGCAGCTTCTCAGGCCCGGCCAGTTGGACGCCGCCGAGGAGCCCTGGAACACGCCGTACCAGTGGGTAACCCGTGACCACGGCGCACTCAAGGAGGTGCCCAACCCCCGCGCCCTCAAGGGCAAACGCTGGGGCATGGCGGTGGACATGAAAAAGTTCACCCCGGCCACGGCCAAGGCGGCGGTGGAGGCCTGCAACTACTACCACAACGTGCCCTCCATCCCCACCAAGCAAGACATCAAGTGGATTTGGCTGGCACCCTATAAAAACGTCTTCCCCGAGGTGGAAAACCCCATGGCCGGTGACTACACCGACATGGATTACATCACCATGTGCAACCACTGCGACCAGCCTCCTTGCGTGCGGGTCTGCCCCACCAAGGCCACCTTCCGGCGGGACGACGGCATCGTGCTCATGGATTTCCACCGCTGCATCGGCTGCCGCTTCTGCATGGCCGCCTGTCCCTACGGTTCCCGGAGTTTCAACTTCCAGGACCCGCGGCCCTTCATCAAAAAGCAGTATGACGGCTTCCCCACCCGCGCCAAGGGCGTGGTGGAAAAATGCAACTTCTGCGCCGAACGGCTGGCGGTGGGCAAGCTGCCCTACTGCGCCGAGGCCTCCGGCGGGGCCATGATCTTCGGCGACGTGGACAACGCGGGCAGCGCGCTTAGAAAGGCGCTGCGCGGACGCTACAGCATTCGGCGTAAACCCAACCTGGGCACCAATCCCCAGGTCTATTACCTGGTGTAGAGGTTGTCATGCTTGAAAAGGCACTAAGCGGAAGCAAGCTGTACTGGGGCTGGCTGGTCTGTCTGCTCATCCTGATGGCGGCCGGATTCGCCTCCTACCTGGTGCAGTACAACGAGGGTCTGGTCATCACCGGCATGAGCCGGGACGTGTCCTGGGGCTTTTACATCGCCCAGTTCACCTTCCTGGTCGGAGTCGCCGCCTCGGCGGTGATGTTGGTGCTGCCCTATTATCTGCACCACTACAAGGACTTCGGGCGCATCACCATTCTGGGCGAGTTCTTGGCCATCTCCGCGGTCCTAATGTGCATCCTGTTCATCTTCGTGGACCTTGGTAAACCGACCCGCATCCTGAACGTGATGCTGTACCCAACGCCGAACTCGATCCTGTTCTGGGACATGATCGTCCTAAACGGCTACCTGATAATCAACCTGGTGGCCGGCTGGGTGACCCTGGAGTCGGAGCGCAAACAGGTGGCGCCGCCGGGCTGGATCAAACCGGTGATTTATCTTTCCATTCCCTGGGCGGTCTCCATCCACACGGTCACCGCGTTTTTGTATGCCGGTCTGCCCGGCCGCGGTTTCTGGCTCACCGCCATTTTGGCCCCCAGGTTTTTGGCCTCGGCCTTCGCCGCCGGCCCGGCGGTGCTGATCCTGCTGGGCTACCTGGTCAAAAAACTCACCAACTTCGACCCGGGCAAGGCGGCCTTTGAGACCTTGGCCAAGATCGTGACCTACGCCATCATCCTGCACATCTTCTTCTTCTTCCTGGAGGTGTTCACGGTCTTCTACTCCAACATCCCGGGCCACATGGACCACATGAAGTACCTGTACTTCGGCTACCATGGTTATAACGCCCTGGTGCCCTGGATGTGGGCGGCCCTGATCTGCGGGTTCGCGGCCATCGTCCTGCTGGTCAACCCCAGGACCCGGCAAAACACCACCATCCTGCCCATCGCCTGCGTGCTGGTATTCATCTGCACCTGGATCGACAAGGGCATGGGCATGATCGCGGGCGGTTTCATTCCCAACCCCCTGCACGAGATAACCGAGTACGCCCCCACCGCTCTGGAGCTGTTGGTCACCTTCGGGGTGTACGCCACCGGCGCCTTTGTGCTGACCATCCTCTACAAGGTGGCCCTGGGCGTCAAAGAAGAGGAGGCGGCCCTCTAGCCGGCCTCCAAACCCTGCACCTGACAAAGGGCCTCTCCCCGCGGGGGAGAGGCCCCTTTTTATGGCCATTGTGGCCCGGGCCCGGTTTGTGCTTAACTTTGATATATATGCCTGACACACAAGCAAGAGGAGCGTCATGGCTGCTAGCGATCAAGGTGAAGTCAAGGGCGCCTGGCTCAAGGTCTTCTGCCCGGACGCGCGTTGCCTCACAGACGAGGAGGTCGGCGCCTTGCCCCAGGACTTAAAGAGCGGCGTCGAAGGCCAGGAGGGCCTGTGGCTGCAGGTCTTTTGCCCGGACGAATCCTGCCTCAACGAGGATGAGACCGCCAAACCGGTGTTCAAGCTGGAGCGCGCCTCCGGCCAGCAGGGCATGTGGTTAAACCTGTTCTGCCCGGACGACTCCTGCCAGATAACCGGCGACATGGATTTGCCTTAGCCCGCATATTTCATGAAAAATGCGGGCCCTAGTCCGCCTCGGGCAGGCGGCAGTGGTCCGGGCCGCGCACCGAGAGCACCGGGCAGGAGGCCCGGCGGAATACCTTTTCCGCCGTGGAGCCGAACAGGGCGCCGGCGATGTTGCCCCGGCCCTTGGTGCCGGTTACGATCAGATCGGCACCCTCTTCCCTGGCGAAATTCACCAATTCCTCGTAAGGCAGGCCCACCCGGAACACCAGCCGGGCGGGCACCTCACCGATTAGGGACAGGTAGTCCTTTTTAAATTCCTCGCTGCGCTCATCGCTCACTTTTTTGATGTAGGCCTCGCGCCCGCCCAGATTAAACCACTCCGGGCTGTGCCGGTCCAGGGTGTCCAGGCCCCGGTCGTTGATGACGTTGACTATGATCAACTCGGCCCCGTGGCTCTTGGCCTGGTCCAGGGCGTGGGTGAAGGTGATCTCCGAGTAGGCGCTCAGGTCCAGGGCGGCGATGACCTTTTTGATCTCAATGCTGCAGTCTTCCATGAACGACTCCTTGCGGGTGTAGGGGGATATGCCAGATACATTATAGCCTAGCACGGCAACCGGCCGGGCAAACCCGGGTGCGAACCTCCCGGACCGTCCGGCGTAAAGCCCCGTTGTGGACAAGCCCCCATGCCTGTGGTAGGTAGATAACCCCGGAATAAAACATGGGCGATTAGCTCAGTTGGATAGAGCGTTGGCCTCCGGAGCCAAAGGCCGTGAGTTCGAATCTCGCATCGCCCACCAGGTTTTTGAGGCCGGTCCCCGCCAAAGGGCCGGTCTTT